>JALREL010000233.1 GCA_023262005.1 Sphingorhabdus sp.
TTGTCCGGCGAAGCCGTCAATCGTGTAAACGCATCCTCGCTGCGCAAGCTGGTCATCACCGATTCGATTCTTGCATCTGATGCTGCAAATGCGAGCGCCAAAATCCGCCAGCTTCCGATCGCGCCCCTGCTGGGTGAGGCCATCAAACGGATTGCGGACGAAAGCTCGGTTAGCTCCTTGTTCGATTGATGACACCGGCCGATATCCTCCTTGTCAATCGCTTGGCGGACGCTGCCGGGCAAGCAATCCAGCCATTTTTTCGGTCGACATATTTGCATGAGACAAAGACCGATGCGTCACCCGTAACCGAAGCTGACCGCGCTGCCGAAAGCGCAATCCGCCGGATATTGGACGCCGAATGTCCACGCGATGGCATTCTTGGTGAAGAATTTGGCGAGAAGGCTGGCACATCGGGCCGTCGCTGGATTATTGACCCTATTGACGGCACCGTCAGCTTCATGGCCGGTCGACCCATATTCGGCACATTGATAGCGCTGCTCGAAGATGGCTGGCCGGTGCTTGGCGTGATTGACCAGTGCATCAGCGGTGAACGCTGGATCGGCGCCACTGGGATGGGCACCACGCTCAATGGCAAGATCGCCTCGACCCGCGCTTGCAGGGAACTTGCAGAGGCATCGCTGGCAACCAGCGGCCCGCAATATTTCAGCCAGCACGATGGCGATCATTTCATGGCGCTTGCCGCACAAACCGCGCACAAACGGATGCTCTTTGGTGGCGATTGCTACAATTATGCGCTGCTCGCTTCAGGCCATATCGACATTGTCGTCGAGGCCGGTCTCAAACTGCACGATTTCGCAGCGCTTGTTCCCGTGGTCGAAGGCGCGGGCGGAATGATGTGCGATTGGAATGGCGAAATGCTGAACGTCGGCTCGGACGGCCATGTGATCGCACTTGGCGATCCCGCGCGTATGGAGGATGTGGTGGAGGCGCTCGCATGCAATCATTGAGCACCGTCGGCGATTACCAGTTCATCATGCCAGCGCCTGAATTGCGGCGATATTTTTCCAGTTACTATTTCTTCGAAATTTCAACCCCCGGTGGGGTTGAGCTTGAGGATTTGCTCTATCCCGAATGGGCAAGCGCGCGGTTCATGCTCGAGGGCAACATCCCCGCGAGCCTTGTGCCTGATCCTGTTGTTCCGGTGCCGGCAGCTTCGATGACCGGCCCAACCAGTCGGGCCTGCCACATTTCCTGCTCGCACGCCCGCATGGCAGGCATCGGCGTTACGCCACTCGGTTGGGCCCGTTTTGTGGGCGCTAGTGCCCATGCCTATGCCAATGCGGTATTCGATGTGACGCGCGAACCGGTGTTCACGCTGTTCGGGAATATCTGGCAGGAGATACAAGGTCTCTCCGATCATCGCGCAATCGCCGAGGTTTTTGACCGCCATTTGCTGGCCGCACTCGGCGCAGATTTGCCGCGTGAAGCCGAAATTGAACGCGTCCACGCGGCAATGGCTGACCCTGAAATTGTTGACGTTGTCCAGCTTTCGGAGCGCGTCGGGCTGAACAGCCAGGCGGTCGAACGACTGTGCCGCCGGGTGTTCGGATTTTCGCCGAAACGGCTGCTACGGCGCCAACGTTTTCTGCGTTCGCTCGCCCCGCGCATGCTTGACCCCGGTCTCAAATGGGTAAAGGTGCTCGACAGCAGTTATCATGACCAGGCGCATTTCAGCCGCGACTTTCGCGATTTCATGGGAATGACGCCCAAGGCATTCCTCGAAATGCCACGACCGATCAGCAAGGCAGCAGTCAGGGCCCGGCTAGAGGCGCTTGGCCAGCCGCTGCAGGTTCTGCAGGGCCCTGCCATTCCGCAAGCCCTTGACGCGGCGTAGTGCCACGGCAATGATTGGCCCTGTGGGGGGCAATTCCAGATGACCGGTATAGATGGCGAAAGTCATACACGCTTCATCGCACCGCATCCCCGCTTGCAGCCCTATTTGTCGGTCTATTACTTCACTGCGATTGATAGCCAGGATGGGCAACCGGTCAGTGATTGGATGAACCCCGAATGGGCCAGCGTGCGCTTCAGGTATAGCGGCGATACGACCGGCGGATTAGTAGGTGAACCGCTGGTCGATGTTCCCCCGATGCATTTTGTCGGGCCGACGAGCTTAGCGGGGCCGTTCTCTGCGATGCACGCGCGGATTGCGAGCGCCGGGTTCCTTCCAGTCGGGTGGAACATGTTCATCGATCATCCGGCGCATGAATGGGCAGACCGGTTATCGGATGCATCGTTGGTAAAAACGACCATATCGTTCGAAGCGATGATGCAAGCGGCCCAAACTCTTACGACCGTGGAAGAAATGGCTGCGGCCTTTGATGCCCTCTTGCTCGATGCACTCGACAACCGGCCATTGATCGATGCTGTGACCGAAAAACGGATTCGCGCCGCCCATGACGCGCTTCTGGATCCTGAAATTGCCAATGTCGGTCAAATGGCCGACAAACTTGGGCTCTCGATTGCACAGTTGCAGCGGATGTCGCTGCGCATATTCGGCTTTCCCCCCAAATTGCTGCTGCGACGCCAGCGATTCTTGCGGACATTGGCGGTCATCATGCACGACCCGGAAAGCAATTGGTCCGATGCGCTCGATGCGCATTATTATGATCAGGCGCATTTCAACCGCGATTTTCGTCGATTTTTCAAGATGAGCCCCCGCCAGTATCGCCAATATCGCCATCCCATTATCGGGGCTGCATCGCGTGCACGCATCAAGGCGCTTGGCGATCCGCTGCAGGGATTGCAAAAGCCGACCTCAGCATCGGCGGGCTGAATTCCCCAAAAGCCTTGCATTTGGCTGCGAATCCCGCTAGGCGCGCGCCTTCCGAATGAGCGGGCTGGCTAAAAGGGCTGCCATGTTTGCTCGAAACGGACATCCAAAAGGAGACCGAAATGCCCAAGTTGAAGACCAAGAGCGGTGTCAAAAAGCGTTTCAAGCTTACCGCAACCGGCAAGGTGAAGCACGGCGTAGCCGGCAAGCGCCACCGCCTGATCAGCCACAATGGCAAATATATCCGCCAAAACCGCGGCACCGACGTGATTTCGGATGCCGACGCCAAGGTCATCAAGGCCTGGGCGCCCTACGGTTTGAAATAAGGAGCGCTGAGATATGGCACGCGTCAAACGGGGTGTAACCACCCGCGCCAAGCACAAGAACATCTTGGAGCAGGCAAAAGGCTTTTATGGCCGCCGCAAGAATACCATCCGCATTGCCCGCCAGGCTGTCGAAAAGGCCGGCCAATATGCGTATCGCGACCGCAAGGTTAAGAAGCGGAATTTCCGCGCTCTTTGGATCCAGCGTATCAACGCTGCTGTCCGCGTCGAAGGCCTGACCTATGGCCAGTTCATGCACGGGCTTAAGCTCGCAGGTGTCGACCTTGACCGCAAGGTCCTTGCCGACCTCGCGATGAACGAAGGCGCGGTGTTTAGCAGCATCGTTGCGCAGGCGAAGGCGGCGCTGCCGAAAGCAGCTTAAGCCAGTCCCTTCGAGTAATGCGCAAATGGGCGTGAGCGGCACTTGCCGTTCGCGCCCATTTGCTTATCAGGCGAACCGATATGAGCGATATAGCAACACTCCAGAACCAGATCCTCGCCGCTATCGATGCGGCCGACACTCCAGACGCGCTTGAAGCCGTTCGCATCGATGCGCTTGGCAAGCAGGGCAGCGTTTCCGCGCTGCTCAAATCGCTTGGCCAGATGTCGCCCGAAGAACGGCAGCAGCAAGGCCCGGTGATCAACGGCCTGCGTGAGGCGGTAACCAATGGCATCGCCGCCAAAAAGGCTGCTCTCGAAGCCGCAATCCTCAACCAACGGCTTGCGACCGAACGCCTCGACATGACGCTGCCCGCGCCGGAAAGCCCGCGCGGCACCGTGCATCCGGTGAGCCAGGTGATGGATGAACTGGCGGAAATTTTTGCCGATATGGGCTTTGCCGTTGCCGAAGGGCCAGAGATCGAAGACGATTGGCACAATTTCAGCGCGCTCAACATTCCAGAAACGCATCCCGCACGTGCGATGCACGATACCTTTTAC
>JALREL010000038.1 GCA_023262005.1 Sphingorhabdus sp.
ATCATGCTCACCGCGCTTGCCGCCATGATCGGCGCCGCAGTGATCCTCACCGACCCGATCTTCCAGGGCCTCGCCATTTCGCTGCTGTTCGGGCTCGCGTCGTCAACCCTGCTCACCGTGCTGGTGATCCCGGCGATCTACATCGTGCTGCCGCATGTCGCCAAGCGCGATCTTTATGCCGTCTGGCAAGCGCTCAACGCGGCGGAACTGGCCAATGCCAATCTTGACCTGATCAGCGATATCATTGCCTGCCCGGGCCTCGATTATTGCAGCCTTGCCAATGCCCGTTCAATCCCGATCGCGCAAAAGATTGCGAAGCGCTTTGCCGATCCGGCGCGCCAGCGCGACCTGGGCGAACTGAAGCTCAAGATTTCGGGCTGCATCAATGCCTGCGGGCACCACCATGCGGGCCATATCGGCATTTTGGGCGTCGATCGCAAAGGCGTCGAAAACTACCAGCTCACGCTGGGTGGATCGGGCGCCGAAGATGTCTCGATCGGCAAGATCACCGGCCCCGGATTTGACGAGGACGGTATTGTCGATGCGGTCGAGCGCGCAACCGACAAATATAAGGAACTGCGCGAGCCCGGGGAACGCTTCGTCGATACCTATCGCCGCGTAGGCATGGAACCGTTCAAGGAGGCGATTTATGGTTGAGCATCATGCAGCTGAGGGCGAAGAGCCCGCCGTCACGCTCGACGCATTCCTTGACCAGTCGAATGCCACCGCAGTGCGCCTGGAGCCCGATGACGATGCGCGCGCGCTGATCCCGCATCTGGACCGGCTGGCGCTGATCGAAATTGCCTTCCCCAAATTCCGCGACGGTCGCGGCTACAGCTCCGCACGCATCCTGCGCGAAGCTGGGTATACGGGTGAACTGCGTGCGCAAGGCGATGTTCTGGTTGACCAGATCGCCTTCATGAAGCGTTGCGGCTTCGACAGCTTCTCACCCGAAGCCCCGTTGAACCAGGCCGATGTCGAAGCGGCCTTGTCGCGCTATGACCATGTCTATCAGGGCGCAGCCGATGCTGCCGTTCCCGTATGGAAATTGCGGCATGGCTGAGCAGATCGTCCGCACGCCCGACCGTATCGACGCCGCACCTCGCTATAGCGAGACGGATGCGATCCGCCTGAACCATATGTTCCGTGGGCGGGACACGGTCGAGATGCTGGAAATCCTGCTCAAGGAAAATATGCTGGGCGATGTTGCCATCGTATCGAGTTTCGGCGCGGAAAGCGCGATTTTGCTACACCTGATTGCGAGCATCGATCCAACGGTGCCGGTGCTATTCCTCGACACGGGCAAGCATTTTCCCGAAACGATTACCTATAAGGAAGAGCTGCGCCAGCAACTGGGGCTTCAAGATCTGCGCGATCTGAAGCCGGACGCAGATCTGTTGCAGCAGAAGGACGGCAATGGCCTGCGCTGGTCTTATGACCCCGATGGCTGCTGCGAAATCCGCAAGGTCTTGCCGTTGAAGCAGGCTCTGGCGGGTTTCGACGCGCAGTTCACCGGTCGCAAGGCATTCCAATCCTCGACGCGCAGCGCGCTGCCCCGTTTCGAGGTCGAAGATGGCCGACTGAAGGTCAATCCGCTCGCCGATTGGAGCAAGGAACGGCTCGACGCCTATATGGTGGAAAACAACCTTCCCGCGCACCCCTTGGTCGAACTTGGCTATCCGTCAATTGGCTGTTCGCCGTGCACCAGCAAGGTCGCACCGGGCGAAGACCCGCGCTCTGGTCGCTGGAAGGGTTGGGACAAGACCGAATGCGGCATCCACACCGCGGTGACGCCGCTCGATGATGATGGCGCCAACGATCCGGTATTTTGAATTGAACGTCGCCCCTGAGCTGACAGAGGCGACGTTCGATTATTGATTAGATTTCCCGATCACCGATCCGGATGTCATCCACGCGTCCGTCACTAACCGTGCAGACGAAATTGTCGTTGCCGATTTCACCCTCGATCCGCCAACCATCGCCTTCGCGCGTTACCGAAGCGATTTCATCCACGCGTCCGTTGTTGGTGCGTTCCGCTGCGTCGGTACAGGCACTGACCGCGCTGCCGACATCATCATTGCCGCGAAAGCTGGGTTCGGGTTCGCGATCATAATCAGCACTGCGCGGATATTCATCGTCGCTTCGGTTGCGACGATTCTTTTCCGCGGAATCTGCGACCGCTGCAATCGCAGCGATCAGGCCGATACCCAGGATCACATCGCCAGCATCGACATCAAGCCGGCGTTTGCGCCAATGGCGATGGTGATAGTCCGCCGCTTCGCCATAATAGGTCGTGCCGTCGATTGCTTTCACCGAAGTGGTGACGCCGGTTGCGGCGATAGCTGGAAGCGGCGTGGTCGCGACCATTGCCGACAGGCCAGCCGCCAAAGCTGCCTTGCTGAACTTGTTCATTTAAACCTCCTGCAAAAGGAGGGGATTCACCCCTGTTTGTTGCAAAGATGGGCGGCCCAGCCTGTCACCAAGCTGAACCACCCGTTGAATTTACGAAAGTTTGCGTGTCACCGATTAGCGCCAGCGATCCAGTCCGCGATAATCGACATCGACAACCCGTCCGCGCTCAACATAGCAGGTGAACCTGCCCTTGTCGTAGCCGCGATTATAATGGTTGCCATAGCCACGACCACGCCAGCCATCCTTCACAACGACATTGCCTTGGACGCGATAGCCGTAACGCGTGCGATCAATGTCGTAGATGCGGGTCACGTCGCTTCGGCTGTAACGGTTGCCCCAGTTTTCAACAGCGTTGACACACTGGCTGACTGCTGATCGGCTACCGCCATAGCGGTTGTTATAGCCATATCCGCGGTCATAACGGTCGCCATAGCGCCTGTCGTAGCGGTCGTCATAATAACCGCGATTATTGTACCCACGATCATCATCGGCACTTGCGATTACCGCGGCAAGTCCGCCAAGGATCACGGCACCGGCGATCACTTCGCCTGCGCTGATCCCATCATTGTCGCGATGATCGCGAGCTTGGGCGGGGGCGGCGGTGCTGACCAGGGCCGCAGCTGCGGCACCGGCGCTGAGCAGGCTCTTGGTCAAAATCTTCATCGTCATTCTCCTTTTCGGCGGCTGGATGATTCCCGCCGTCGAACAGGATTTATGCGATTCGAAATGATGCGTTGCTGAATCGACTTGTCAGCGATTGTTCAGAAAAAGACGCATTTTGATGAACAATCGTTCAAATGCGGGCTTCGCCCCACTCGATCCAGCTGAACGGTCGGGGTGATTTCGGCATATAGCCCTTGTCGCCCCCGCCAACCTTGAAACCTGCCGCTTCATAGGCCGAGGTGATGGGGCGGGTCAGGTGGCAATTGCCACCAATCCGCTTCCAGATCGGCTCAATCCGCCTTTGCCATTTGCGCACATCTTCGTCGGGAGCGCTGCCATGTTCGAGGAACAATATCTTGCCGCCCGGGCGCAGCACGCGGCGCATTTCGGCAAGCACCTGTTTCTGGTCATCGACCGAGCAGAGCGTGAAGGTACACAGCACAGTGTCGAAGCTCTCACTGGCAAAGGGTATTGCCTCCCCAACGCCGCCGCGAATGTCAGCTTCAATACCAATGGCCTGGGCGGCCTCGCGCGATCGATCGAGCAGACCTGCCGAAGGGTCAACACCCGAAAAGCTTTTGAGCCGCGCCGGATCGTAAAACGCCATGTTGATCCCGCCACCGCAGCCAAGTTCGAGCACGTCACCTTCTGCCTTGGGAACAATTCGGCTGCGCGCCTTCATGATCTGCGGCTGGGCGCAAGCGCAACCGATAAGCTTTGGAACCATGACCCGTTCCCACCAACCGGCGGGGCGGGGTTGCCATTCACTTTGCTGCGTCATCCTCCAACTCCAATCCTGTCCATTTGGCTAGAAAGCCATAAACGTCCGAATATTCCTCAATCAGCTTGTCTGTTGGTTTGCCAGACCCATGCCCTGCCCGCGTTTCGATGCGGATGATATGCGGTTTTGGCCCGGCGTTTGCTGCCTGAAGTGCAGCCGTATATTTGAAACTGTGGCCGGGCACGACGCGATCGTCGGTGTCCGCGGTGGTTACGATCATTGCCGGATATTCGACCCCGGACTTGATGTTGTGATAAGGCGAATAGCCGAGCAGATTGCGGAAATCGGTTTCCTTGTTCGGATAACCATAATCATCCACCCAATAACGACCAGCGGTGAAGCGGTCGAAACGCAGCATATCCATCACCCCCACGGCGGCATGGCCGGCCGCAAACAGATCAGGCCGCTGGTTCACCACCGCGCCGACCAGCAAACCGCCATTGGAGCGGCCTTCGATCGCCAGTTTGCCCTTGGCCGATATCCCTTGCTGGATCAGATACTCCCCCGCCGCGATAAAATCGTCGAACACATTCTGTTTGTTGAGCAGGCGTCCGGCATCATGCCACGCTTTTCCATATTCGCTGCCACCGCGGATATTGGCGAGTGCGAACACGCCGCCGGATTCAATCCACGCCATCCGCCGCGCATCGAATGTCGGTAATTGCGCGACGTTGAACCCGCCATAGGCGTAGAGCAAGGTCGGCGCACCTTTTGAAAGGTCGAGGTCCTTTTTGTGCACGATGAACATCGGCACCTTGGTGCCATCCTTCGATACGTAGAAATGTTGCTCGATCGCAATCGAGGCCGGATCGAAACTCAATTCCGGTCGGCCAAAAATGCTGCTTTTGCCGGTCAGGGAATTGAAGCGATAGATCGTGCTGGGCTGATTGAAGCTGGAAAAGGCGTAGAAGGTTTCGGGATCGCCGGGTTTGCCCGAAAAGCCGGAAGCAGTGCCAATCGAATTCAGGCTGATGGTTTGCAGCGGGGTGCCATCGAGTGCCGTCATCTCGGCAATCGACGTCGCGTTTTGCAGATAGGATAGCACCAGCCGGTCGCCGACAATCTGTGCACGCGCCAAAGGCTCGCTACGCTCGGGAACGACGTCTTTGAAAACAGGCTCCCCATCGCCCAGATCAACTCGGACGATTTTCAGCTTCGGCGCATCCTTGTTGGTGATGAACCACAATTGATTGCCAACACCTTCGACCAGCTGCCAGTCATGATCGAGCCCCGGAACCAGCGTACGCGGTTTCCACTGATCGATCGGCAATGTTTTGCCCTTGCCATTCGAAATCGGGATCAGGGTGATCTCATATTTCTCGTCGGTGCCTTTCGATGACGTAATCACCACCCAGCGATTATCATGCGTGACCTGCGCGCTATGGCCCAGCTTTGGTCTGTCCAGGGTTGCATAGATGGCGATGTCTTCAGCCTGACTTGTGCCGATGCGGTGGAAATAAAGCGTCTGGTTTTCGTTCAGAGCCTGAAATTCCTGCCCCTTCGCGGGTTCTGCAAAGCGCGAATAGAGGAACCCTTCATTCCCGACCCATGCGATATTGGTGAATTTCGCCCAGCGGATTTCATCCCCCAGTTGCGCGCCGGTCTTCACGTCAACAACCTTGATCGTCCGCCAATCCGAACCGCCGTCCTGTATTGCGTAGGCAAGCAGTTTGCCGTCGGGTGATGGCTCCCACTGGTCAAGGGCAGTCGCGGCATCTTTTGCCCAGGCATTGGGATCGATGAGGACGCGATCCTTACCCCTCAGCCCGTTGCGGTAATATAGCGGCGACTGGTTTTGCAGTCCGTCATTCTTGGTGAAGAAATACCGTCCGCCTGCCTTTTGCGGCAGTCCGTAACGCTGGTAATCGAACAGCGCTTTCATCCGCGCCTTGAGCGCATCACGACCAGGAAGGTTGGACAGGTAAGCACGGGAAACCTGGTTCTGTCCCGCCACCCATTCGGCCACCGCCGGATTGACGCGCACATCATCTTCAAGCCAGCGAAAGGGATCGGCAACTTTCACACCGAACTGTTCTTCGATCACATCAAGCTTGCGTGTTTCGGGATAGGACAGCGCGGTTGAGCCGCCTGCATGGGCAACAGTGGAAGCAGTCATGGCAAATATGCCCAACAGCAACGAAACACGCATGAAATCATCAACCTCTTTCACCCGGAACCAAGTTAGCTGAGCGTAAGGCGAACCAGCCGGGCTTGCCAATAATTTCTGTGCGATTTTGGCTGTTTGTTTAGGCCTTACCGAGGCGCTGTCCATCGACGTTCGGCGTGCACAATCATCGAAGAGAGGCAGATGCAGAAAAGCATGCCCTCCAAACCCGCCGAAAGCGCTTCGCTGAACGGTCCGAAACCAGCCTCCCCCAGTGCTGCACCCAAAGGCGCAAGCCTCAGCCCCGCCGCTTCGAATTGTTGGGTCAAGGCTTCGAGGCTGCCGCCAAGCAACTTGCCACCGGCAAGCGAAATCGCTGTCCCTGCGCCAAACCCGATCAGCGATGGCAATGCCAAACGGCTAAGGATGGAAGCAGACCCGCGGTGACGGCGTGCGACGGCAAGCGCCAATCCCGTAGCCGCGCCCAAAGCTGCGCCTTCCGAGGCACCAGTAAATTCAACTGGCGCTGCACCCAGCAGCAGGTTGAAGGCATCGACACCCAGCAGTTTGGCAAAGGCACCAACCGCCAACCCGCCTGCTGCCCCGCCGATAATTGGTCCTATCCAATCCCGCTGCACCCACTTGTCAGCAGTCGCTATGCCAAAACCGACCGCTGCAGCCCCAATTGTCGCCAAAATCATCGTCAGCAGCCACAGGACCAGCAGCGCCGACAATGCCCCGCCCCCGCTGGCGGCTCCCAATGCTGCAGCAAATCCATAGAGCAACCCGCCGATCACGCCGGCGATGGCACCGCCGGCCGTTCCAGCAAGACCGGTTACCAGAAAACGCTGCAACGCTGTGTAAGAAGCCGCGGTTTTGGGAACCTCGGTAGGGTGAAACTCGACCGCCGCGATGAAGCGATAGCCATGTTTGGGAACGGTTTCGATGAAGCGCGGGCTGGCGGCATCATCGTCCAGCGCCTTGCGCAACATCTTGATGCACTGGGTGAGCGCCTCGTCCGTCACCGGAATACCTTGCCACACTTCGTCGAGGAATCGATCCTTGGTGACCAGCGCGCCTGCATCGCGCACCAAGAGGTGCAAGGCATCGAGATATCTGCTGTTGAGTTCGACCGGCCGGCCATTTCGCGCCAGCAGACGGTTTTCGGGATGGAGCAGAAAATCGCCAAAGCGAAATGCGTCATTCGCCATTTTTCACCGATTGCTCACAACTTGCTCATGCCTTTGCGGCTCATGCTTCCTAATTGGCGTGCCTCAACCATTTAAGGGAACAAGGCAATGGAAAATGGACGAACGGCTTTGGAAAGGCCGAAGCGGAACCTGTGGCGTATCATCGGCTGGGGAACGGCAACCGCACTTGTGTTCGCGCCCGCTGTGGCCATGCAGTTCACGAGCGAAGTCAATTGGACGCCGAGCGATTTCGGTTTTGCAGCGATGCTGTTCGGCGCGCTCGGCCTCGGTATCGAACTCGCTGTGCGGATGACACCCGATCGCTTTTATCGTGCCGGCGCATTCTTCGCCCTGCTGTCGGCGTTCATGGTCTTTTGGGCCAATGGCGCTGTCGGCATGATCGGCAATGAGGATAATCCCATCAACTTGCTGTTCATTGGTGTTATCCTGATCGCGCTGGTGGGGGCGATAATGTCGCGATTTGGCAAGGACGGAATGGCGCTCGCAATGTTCACCGCAGGTACGGTTCAGGCGAGCATTGCGACGATCTTCGGCATCCTCGGCAGTGACTTTCGCGGCGGCGTATTTACGTTAGTGCTATCGAGCCTGTGGATCCTGTCGGGTGCTTTGTTCAAGGCGAGCCGCGCATAGACCATCGAAAAAGGGCGGCTCCAACCGGAACCGCCCTTTGAATTTCGTTTAAAGAGCTATCAAGCCGCTTCGTCGAGATCCGCTTCAACCGGGCCCGAGTCCTGGCCTTTGGCCGAAACATCGCGGTCTACCAGTTCGATGATCGCCATCGGCGATGCGTCCGACGCACGGTAGCCGGCCTTGATGATGCGGGTGTAGCCGCCATTGCGGTCAGCATAACGCTCTGCAAGCACGTCAAACAGCTTGGCAAGCTGCGCGTCGTCCATCAGGCGGCTCTGCGCGAGGCGGCGGTTCGAAAGACCACCCTTCTTGGCAAGCGTGATCAGCTTTTCGACATAGGGGCGAAGTTCCTTCGCCTTGGCAACGCCGGTGGTGATCTGTTCGTGCTTGATAAGCGAAGCCGCCATGTTGCGCAGCATCGCAATGCGATGGCTGCTGGTGCGGTTCAGTTTACGATGGCCTACTTTATGGCGCATGATCTTTTCCTTCGTTCGTTATGGACCCGTGTCAGGTAGTCCGTACCAGGCCGTTTTGCGGGTGGCCCATTGCCCGTTTTCCTCCCCGCGAACGGGGAGGAGAATTCAGGTTCAGCCCAGCAGTTCTTGTTCGAGCTTCTTGGCCATTTCTTCGATATTCTCAGGCGGCCAGCCCGGAATGTCCATGCCGAGGCGCAGGCCCATCGACGAGAGGACTTCCTTGATCTCGTTGAGCGACTTGCGGCCGAAGTTCGGCGTGCGCAGCATCTCGGCTTCGCTCTTCTGAACGAGGTCGCCGATATAGATGATGTTGTCGTTCTTGAGGCAGTTGGCCGAACGGACCGACAGCTCCAGCTCGTCGACCTTCTTGAGAAGGTAGCGGTTGAGCTGGTTGGTATCGCCTTCTTCCGCCGGAGCGGCGGCAAGGCCGATCATCGGCGACTGGCCGACCGGAGCGACGTCTTCGAAGTGGACGAACAGCGCCAGCTGGTCCTGAAGGATGCGCGCGGCATAG
>JALREL010000055.1 GCA_023262005.1 Sphingorhabdus sp.
TGGATGCACAACAACTTCCTGGTCGAACGCTCCGGCAAGATGAGCAAGTCGAGCGGTGAGTTTCTGCGGCTGCAATTGCTGATCGATAAGGGGTATCACCCGCTGGCTTATCGCTTGCTGTGTCTGCAGGCGCATTATCGCAGCGAACTGGAATTTAGCTGGGATGGGCTGGTTGCGGCATTCACGCGGTTGAAGCGGATGGTGATGGCGGTTTCGCCATTGAAGGGAACCGAAACCGCCAGCGAAGTAACCGACAAACGGTTGATCGACCTGTTTGCAAAGTTCGACGCGGCGGTTTCGGATGACCTGAACACCGCCATTGCCTTGACGGCATTGGAAGAGACGCTGTCACTCAAAAAGATAGACCAAGGCCAAAAGCTGCTTGCCATCGCGCAGATGGATGCGGTGCTGGGCCTTGAGCTTTTGCATATCGAACGAGCTGATCTGCGCGTTCGTCCCAAGAATGCAGTTGTCACGGAGCCGGAAATCGAAGCCATCCTTGCCGAGCGCAGGGAAGCCCGTGCGAACAAGGATTTCGCGGCCTCAGACCGCATCCGCGATGCCCTTACCGCCAAAGGTGTAGACGTGATGGATGGTGATCCGCTGGGGTGGGACTGGAAGCTGGAAATCTAGTTCCAGCTACCGCAAGTCATTGGGGAGGAAAGATTAGTGACCAAAACCAAGTTCGTAGCGTCCAGCCTGATCCGTTCGATGATGGAGCCGCGCTTGCCTGACTGGATCGAGCCGCATTGGTATGTGACCAAGGAAGAGGCGCTCGAACTTGCGCCACTGGCCGAAATCGGCTGGTTCGACATGTATGACAAGAAAGACATGGCGGCGATCATCACCGCCGCGACCAACCTCAAATGGCTCAACAGCATCTATGCAGGTGTTGACGGCATGCCGCTTGCTGAACTGAAGAAGCGCGGCACCAAGGTCACCAATGGCGCAGGTATCAATGCGATCACCATCGCCGAATATGTCGTCATGGGCATGCTCAACATGGCCAAGGGTTATCGGGAGGTGGTGCGCGCGCAGGAACGGCATGAATGGCTCATGGATTCGCCAGGCAAGGTCGAACTCTACGAATCAAAAGCGCTACTGCTTGGCTATGGTGCGATTGGAAAACTGATCGAAGAACGGTTGAAGCCCTTCAATGTCGACGTCACGGTCGTGCGCCGCACCCCCGGCCCTTTCAGCCTTGCGCCCGATGCTTGGCGGGCGCGGTTGGGCGAGTTTGACTGGGTCATACTTGCCGTTCCCGCGACTCCGGAGACCGAGGAGATGATCGGCGCAGACGAACTTGCAGAGATGAAGCAGAGTGCGGTGCTGGTGAATATCGCCCGTGGATCGGTGGTCGACCAGGATGCATTGGTGCAGGCACTGCGCGACAAGCAGATTGGTGGCGCCTTCCTCGATGTCACCACACCCGAACCGCTGCCCGCCGATCATCCGTTATGGGACCTCGACAATTGCCAGATCAGCATGCACCTGTCTGGCCGCGCGCAGGACAAGATGTTCGTTCGATCCGCCGAGCGCTTCCTCGAAAACCTCAAACGTTATCATAAAGGCGAAAAGCTTGAGCCATTGGTGAATTTGGACTTGGGCTATTAATTACCGCAGTGCTGAGCCTGTCGAAACACGTTTTACGGACAAAAGCGCCCTTCGACAGGCTCAGGGCTACGGTTTGGGAGGATAGAAAACATGCCGCACAACCCCGCAGAAATATGGCACCGCGTCGCGCTATCCAAGGATGTCGGTGAGATCGAAAAAGTCCTGCACGACGATTGCGTTTTCGAAAGCCCTGTCGTGCACACCCCGCAGCGCGGCAAGGCGATCACATCCCAATATCTGGCCGCTGCAGGCCATACGCTGGGAAACGATACCTTCCGTTATGTCGGTGAATGGCATCGCGAAAACAGCACGATCCTTGAATTCACGGCAGAGATTGACGGTATCAAGATCAACGGCATCGATATGATTTCGTGCGATGACGACGGCCTGATTACCCATTTCAAGGTGATGGTGCGCCCGTTGAAGGCCGTGAACATGCTGCACCAGAAAATGGGCGAGATGCTCGAAAAAATGAAAGGCTGATGCAGCGCCTGCGGATTTTTGTGCCCCTGCTTGCCGGGGCCAACTTGCGCGACCGGAGCGGCGCAGCCTTTGGCGCGGCTTTGGGCGTGCTGGTTGCAGGGCTGGTCGGATTGCTAGTTGCGCACGCGTTTCCGGATTTTCCCTTCCTTATCGCGCCCATCGGGGCATCGGCGGTGCTCGTCTTTGCTGTTCCCGCCAGCCCGCTCGCCCAACCTTGGCCAGTCTTTGGCGGAAATATCGTTTCGGGTTTGGTGGCAGTGGCGATCGTGCATGCCGTCAGCAACCCCATATTGGCGGTTGGCCTGGCGGTCGGGCTCGCCATCATGGCGATGTCGCTCTTGCGCTGCCTGCATCCGCCCGGCGGGGCAGTCGCAATAACTGCGATCATGGGCGGCAAGGCAATCGTGGCTGCAGGCGTCCTTTATCCGATTACCTTAGTAGCCGCCAATTCTGCCGCGTTGTTGTGCATTGGATGGCTGTTCCACCGCTTTTCAGGCCACAGCTATCCTCATCAGCCCGTTCCCCTCGCCGCAGCCCCTGCCCCAACCGGCCTGCTGCGCGAAGATATCGACCAGGCGGTTGAGGAAATCGGCGAAACCTTTGATATCGACCTTAAGGACCTCGAAAATCTGCTGCTTCGTGCCGAAACCATCGCGGCACAAAGGCGGGACGGGAACGGCGCTGAATATTCCATTTGAGTTCTCACATTTTGCTACAGGCAAATTCCCAGTTGAAATTTATGACATAATCCCTAAATCGACGCTCGTTCCGGGCCCCTCTGGCGCATGCGGCGGCATGCGTGATGTCGGAATATTCATCCGAAAGCGCGACACGCGGCGCAACCTCCACCTTTAGGGGTGGATTGGACACATTAGGGGCCCGTTTGATGGATTTCCTGTTTGGTATGTTTTTGGGCACGCCGGTCTGGTTCTGGCTCGCCTTCCTCGGCATTGTCGTCATCCTGACGGCGTTTGACCTTGGTTTCCTGCACAAGGAAGACAAGGAAATGGGGATTTCCGAATCCCTTAAGCTTTCAGCCTTTTACATCAGCATCGCATTACTGTTCGGCCTCTGGGTCTGGTATGCAAAAGGTGCTGATCTTGGCATGAAATATTATACCGGCTTCTTCATCGAAAAGGCGCTGTCGATCGACAATGTCTTCGTGATCAGCCTGATTTTCACCTATTTCGCCATTCCGCCAAAATACCAGTATCGCGCGCTGCTTTGGGGTATCATCGCGGTAATCGTGCTGCGCGGTATCATGATCGCCCTAGGCGCGGCCTTGGTGCAGGAATTTTATTGGACGCTGTACCTGTTCGCGGTCTTCCTTATCGCGACCGGCATAAAGATGCTGTTCACCGGCGACCAGGAAATGGACGTTTCCAAAAACCCTGTTGTCAAATTCATGAACAAGCATTTCCGGGTAACCAAGGAACTGCATGGGCAGAGGTTCCTAGTGAAAGTGCAGGATGAAAAAACCGGCAAGATGGTACGCGCGATGACGCCGCTGTTGCTGGCGCTGATCGTCATCAACCTTGCCGACCTTGTTTTCGCGGTGGATTCGGTGCCGGCGATCTTTGCAATCACCACAGACACCTTCATCGTCTACACCTCGAACATCATGGCGATCCTTGGCCTGCGCGCGCTTTACTTCGCGTTGGCGGCGATGGTGCACCGTTTCCACTATTTGAAATATGCACTCGCACTTGTGCTGGTGTTCATCGGATCGAAGATCTTCATCTCCGACTTCCTGATTGGTGGAGAAAAATTCCCGCCGGTGCTCAGCCTTGCGGTCACTTTCGGCCTGATCCTTGGCGGTATTCTCTACTCGCTTTGGAAAACCAAGCAGGAAGAGGCACCGCATCCCGTCCAATAACCAACGATGCCTGTCACCCTCTCCCTCCAAACCCAGGCAGGCATAAGAACATAACGAAACGCAAGACTGAACCCCGCTCCTTCGCAGGAGCGGGGTTTTTCTTTGCCCGGAAACAGGAAAAAGGGGTTGCCCTGCGCCTGCCGCCTCCCCAAATGGCAAGCATGATTATCGAGACCGAACTGACGCCCAATCCGGCGACCATCAAATTCCTTCCCGGACGCACCGTGATGGACGCAGGGACCCGCGATTTTGCCGACCCGGAAGAGGCTGAAGCCTCGCCCCTTGCCGAAGCCCTGTTTGGCCTTGGCGATGTTAGCGGCGTCTTCTTCGGTCGCGATTTCATTTCTGTCACCGCTGCCCCCGGCGCTAGCTGGGCTGATTTGAAACCTGATGTGCTTTCGATCCTGCTCGATCATTTTTCGGCAGACATGCCGCTTTTCCACGCGCCAAAGGCAGGTTTTAGCGTGCCCGCACCCGACGCCGAATATCCGCTCGATGATCCTGCCGATGCGGAAATTGTCGATCAGATCAAGGAACTGATCGAAACCCGCGTTCGCCCAGCAGTTGCCAATGATGGTGGCGACATAATCTATCGCGGTTTCCAGCGCGGCGTCGTTTACCTGCAGATGCAGGGTGCCTGTTCCGGTTGCCCCTCTTCGACCGCAACGCTCAAAAACGGCATCGAACAGCTTTTAAAACATTATGTGCCCGAAGTGACCGAAGTCCGCGCGGCCTGAAAACGAAACTGGGGGAATTTCCATGCCTGTAAACCAGCCGCTGAACGATGCTGCACTTGACCAGCTGTTCCGTACCGCGCGCACCTATAATGGTTATCTCGACACGCCAGTATCCAACGAACAGTTGGAAGCGGTCTGGGAATTGATGAAATTTGGCCCGACTTCCGCCAACTGCCTGCCCGCCCGCATCATATGGTGCGTGAGCGAAGAGTCGAAGCAAAAACTCGCCGCATTGGCCATGCCCGCCAATGGGGAGAAGATTCTCAGCGCACCGGCCACTGCCATCATCGGCATGGATATGGAATTTTACGAAAACCTGCCCGAGCTTTTCCCGCATACCGATGCACGCAGTTGGTTTGTGGGCAATGATACGCTGATCGAGAAGACAGCATTTCGTAACAGCAGCCTGCAGGGTGGCTATTTCATCCTCGCGGCGCGTGCGCTTGGTCTAGACACAGGACCGATGTCGGGCTTCAACAATGATGCGGTAGATGCAGAATTCTTTGCCGGAACGAAGGTCAAATCGAATTTCATCTCGACAATTGGCTATGGCGACCCGGCAACTATTTTCGACCGCAGCCCACGCCCCGAATTTGCCCGCTTTAACAAGATCGTCTGATCGTCTACGCGGCGTCGCGTGAGACGGCTGGTTATCGATACCGCTTCGCGCGCCTGCTCGGTTGCGCTGTTCGAAGGCTTGGAATGCGTCGCTGCATTTCATGAAGTGATCGGCCGTGGGCATGCTGAACGACTGGTGCCGATGATTGCCCAACTGCCAGACCGCGGGCTGTCAGATTGTATTTCGGTAAATGTCGGACCGGGAAGTTTCACCGGAATCCGCGTCGGCATATCCGCTGCCAAGGCGCTGGCCCTTGCATGGAATGTGCCTTGCGAAGGCTACAGCAGCCTTGCCCTTTTGGCTGCGTTCGCTCGTGACAAAGTGGGTGCTGACAATCCGGTCGATGTCGCAATCCAGGGTGGGCATGGCGAATATTACTTCCAGCCTTTCGATACACTCGGCAATGCATCGCAATCGGCCCTATCGCTGGAGCCTGAAGCGGCGGTGCAAATATCAAAAGCAGACATAGTTGTTGGTGATGCGGCTGACGCGCTGGTGGACATGAAGGGGCATGGCACCGCCATCGACGCCCTACCCGATGCAAGACGCTGGCCGCTTATAGCGGGCGTCGCCCCATTGGCAGCGACAGCCGCCTATGTGCGTCCACCCGATGCCAAATTGCCGGGAGGCAGATGACCGGCCTGCGGATCATAGAAGGCGATGCTCGCGACGTTGCGGCCATCATGCCGGTGATGGATGCCGCCTTTGACCCTGCGTTCGGCGAGGCCTGGACCGCCGGGCAGTGCCTATCGCTATTGACGGTTCCCGGATCGACTTTAGTGCTGGCGGAAGTCGGGCCCAAAGTAGTCGGCTTTGCCTTGACGCGCTGGATACTTGACGAGGAAGAACTTCTGATGATCGGCGTTCATCCAGAACATCAAAGACAGCGCATAGCACATAATTTGCTATCCTTTATTTTGCGCCGAGCCTGCGAGCATAATCGCACCCGGATCTTCCTAGAAGTAAGATCAAACAATTCTGCGTCTTTATTCTACAAAAGTTTCGGATTTGAATATTCTGGTACACGTAAAGGCTATTATCGCGGTGATAATGGCGTGCGCTATGATGCGACAACTATGACATTGAACCTTTGACATAGTTCCATTCTGGTTTAATCATCTACCCAAGCAGAGAATATTTACTAAGATTTGATATTGAATCTTATGTTGTAAAATGCTCTACTACCCTTGCTGTCATAAAACAAAACAACGGGTATGGGAGAATAGTTGTGTCCGAAGATACGAACGATTCAAATGAAATGTTGATTACGCTGACTGCAGACATTGTTGCTGCGCATGTCAGCAACAATAGCGTCGCGGTCTCTGACTTGCCGTCGCTGATTTCCAACGTGCACGGTGCGCTTGCAGGCCTGTCTTCGGGCGGATCCGCACCGGAAGCGGCACTGGAGCCTGCAGTTCCGGTCCGCTCGTCGGTAAAGCGGGACTATATCGTCTGCCTTGAAGACGGTAAGAAACTGAAAATGCTTAAGCGCCACTTGATGACACATTATGGCATGACCCCCGACGACTATCGCGCAAAATGGGGACTTGCTGCCGACTATCCGATGGTCGCGCCAGCTTATGCCGAACAGCGCCGCGATCTTGCAAAAGCGATCGGCCTTGGCCGCGCTCCGGGATCGGGCCGGAAGAAAAAGGTGAAATAATCGCAATCCTGATGTGATTTTTAAGGGGCCGGCAGGGTGTAGCCGGCCCTTTTCATTGACGAATCCCGGCACGAGACTAAATATCGTTCCATGGAAACCAGGATTGACCTTGAAGCGCTTTGCGCTGAACGCGGCCTCAGGATTACCGATCAGCGTCGCGTTATTGCGCGCGTGATTTCTGACGCTGACGATCATCCTGATGTGGAAGAATTATATCGCCGCGCGTCGGCGATAGATCCCAAGATTTCGATCGCAACCGTGTACCGCACAGTGCGCCTGTTCGAAGAAGCAGGCATATTGGATCGTCACGATTTCGGTGACGGACGTGCGCGCTATGAGGCCTCTCCCGAGGCGCATCATGATCACCTGATCGATGTCGAAACCGGTAAGGTCATCGAATTTGTCGATCCCGAACTCGAAGCTTTGCAAAAGGTGATTGCCGAGAAACTGGGCTATCGCCTCGTCGACCATCGCATGGAGCTTTACGGCGTTGCTATCAGCCGCGACGATTAAGCAACGCAACCCGATTGCCCTGTTGTTGGGGCAATTGATGTTCGCAGCCCGCCTGCTGCTGATGGTGGCGTCGCTTTTGGTCGGGTTGCTCCTTCACAATATCTGGCGCTTGTTCCGCCTGCCCTCCCCTTGGCCACGGCTTTTCCTGCTGTCGATCAGCTGGACCGCGGGGATTGCAACCGCAACGCGTGGTGAGCGTATCCGCAAAAATGTATTCTACGCGGCCAACCATCATAGCTGGATCGATATCCCTGTAATGTCCGGCGTCACGGGCTGCACCTTTGTCGCCAATGATGGCATCGAAAAATGGCCGTTGATCGGCTGGCTCTGCACGATCAACAACACCATCTTCGTCAGTCGCGAGAATAGACTGAGCGTTGGCGACCAGGTTGATGATTTGCGCGAAGCGATGAGCGGCGACCAGCCTGTCACGATTTTCCCTGAAGGCACAACGCATGACGGCTCCGGCCTGTTACCGTTCAAGCCATCATTGTTTGCAGCGCTCGTTCCGCCACCCAAAGGCATGCTCGTCCAGCCGGTGTTCCTGTCTTATGGGGAGCATACCCGCCGCCTGTCCTGGGTCGGCGAAGAGGGCATTGTCGAAAATTTCTGGCGGATCATGACCTATGTTATGCCGGTCACGGCTACGCTGCACTTTCTCGAACCCTTTGATCCTTCGCATTATCCCGATCGCAAGGCGATTTCCGCCGAAGTCCGGCACCGGATTGCAGAGGCAATGCAGGCTGGCGACCGCTATGGCCGCGATGTATAGCGCCGCGCCATGAGCAACGAGTCGCCCAAGACCTTTCACGTTAAAAATTACGGCTGCCAGATGAACGTCTATGATGGCGAACGCATGGCAGAGATGTTTGCCGCGCGCGGCATGGAGGCATCGGACAAGGAGGATGCCGACCTTGTCATCCTCAACACCTGCCATATTCGCGAAAAGGCGGCCGAAAAGGTCTATTCGGAAATCGGTCGTCTGCGCCGCGATGACGGCAGCAGCCCGATGATCGCAGTCGCTGGCTGCGTCGCACAAGCCGAAGGCGGAGAGATCAGCCGGCGCGCACGCGAAGTCGATATCGTCGTAGGCCCGCAGGCCTATCACAAGCTGCCCGAAATGGTCGATGCAGTCGCGAACGGCCAAAGCACGGTCGACCTCGACCTTCCGGGTCTCGACAAATTCGCCGTACTGCCAAAGCGCCGCAAGACTGGCCCGACCGCATTCCTGACGGTGCAGGAAGGCTGCGACAAATTCTGTACCTATTGCGTGGTGCCCTATACGCGCGGCGCGGAAATCAGCCGCCCCTTCGCAGAGCTGGTTGATGAGGCCAAGGCACTGGTCGATGCAGGCGCAAAGGAAATCACATTGCTCGGGCAAAATGTGAATGCCTGGGGTGATGGCGATCAGGATCTGGGCACGTTGATCCGCGCGCTTGACAAGATCGACGGCCTGCACCGCATCCGCTACACCACCAGCCACCCCAACGACATGACCGACGGGCTGATCGCTGCGCATTCCGAGGTCGAAAAACTGATGCCTTACCTGCACCTGCCGGTGCAAGCCGGCAATGACCGCATCCTGAAAGCCATGAACCGCAGCCACTCGCGCGACAGCTATTTGCGGATCATCGAGAAAGTCCGTGCTGCGCGACCCGACATTGCGCTTTCGGGCGACTTCATTGTCGGCTTCCCCGGCGAGACCGACGCCGAGTTCGAAGACACGCTGAGCATTGTGCGGGAAACGGTCTATAGCTACGCCTATTCATTCAAATACAGCCCGCGTCCCGGCACCCCTGCAGCGACTATGGATGGCCAGGTTGCCCCGGAAGTCGCCGATGAACGGCTGCAACGGCTCCAGGCACTAATCTCTGAGCAGCAGGCAGCATTCAACCAAGGCACATTGGGCAAAAGAACCTCGGTTCTGCTCGAAAAGCCGGGCAGGCTGGAAGGCCAGTTGATCGGCAAATCGCCCTGGCTACAATCTGTGCATATCTTGGCACCGGGGCTTTCCATCGGCGATATAGTCGAGGTAGACATTGTCGAAGCAGGACCACTGAGTCTCAAAGGAGAAATGCTGATGAAGGTCGCAGCCTGAATGGCCAAAAGGGCGCAAGCGCAAGCCGGCGATATGTCGCGGCTCGAAATCACCTTCGACCGCCCGCACCTCATCAACACCGTATTTGGCGAATTTGATCGCAACCTTGTTGCCATAGAAAACCGATTGGGCGTCTATATTTCCGCGCGTGGCAATCGCGTGCAGATAGAAGGCGAAGCCAGCGCCATTGCCCGCGCCCGTGATGTGCTGAACGACATTTACAGCCGCGTGATGCGCAATGAGGAGATTGATCCTGAAGCCGTACAAGCGATCATTTCGATGAGTGCCGAGCCGACACTTGACGGTATCGTCCGCAAGGATGATGGCGGCGCGCCAGAAGTGATGATCCGCACGCGCAAGAAAACGCTCGTGCCCCGCTCGGCAACGCAGGTGCCCTATATGCAGGCGCTTGCCCGCGATGAAATCATCTTTGCGTTGGGCCCGGCAGGAACCGGCAAGACCTATCTGGCTGTCGCGCAGGCTGTCGCGATGCTGATTACGGGTGCGGTTGACCGCCTTATCCTATCACGCCCAGCAGTTGAGGCGGGCGAACGGCTCGGTTTCCTTCCTGGCGATATGAAGGAAAAGGTCGATCCCTATCTGCGGCCGATTTACGACGCGCTGCACGATACATTGCCCGTCGAGCAGGTCGAGCGGCGCATCGCCAGCGGTGAAATCGAAATCGCTCCCCTCGCCTTCATGCGCGGACGCACGCTTTCCAATGCCTTCATCATCCTCGATGAAGCGCAGAACACAACGCCTGCACAAATGAAGATGTTTCTCACCCGTTTCGGCATGGATAGCCGCATGGTGATCTGCGGCGACCCCAACCAGGTCGATATTCCCGGCGGTGCAACCTATTCCGGGCTCAACGATGCTGTGCAGCGGCTTGAGGGGGTTGAGGGCATCACGACCATCCGTTTCAACAGCAGCGACGTCGTCCGCCATCCATTGGTCGGACGGATTGTCGACGCCTATGAGGGGCCGAATGCTTGAGGTCGATATCGACCGGACGCGCGATTGGGATGGCCAGACCGATTGGGAACGCATAGCGGAAGACGCTGTAAAAGCAGCCTTTTCGGTTTCTTCACATGGCGATTTGGCAGATGCTCCTTTCGCGATTTCAATCAGCATCCGATTATCCGACGATGGCGAAGTCCATGAACTCAACCGCAGTTGGCGCGGCAAGGACAAGCCGACCAATGTCCTCAGCTTTCCCATGCTCGAGCAGGACGAACTCGATGCACTGGCCAACACCGATGATGGCGAGGTGCTGTTGGGCGACATGATATTGGCACATGGCGTCTGCGCCGCTGAAGCGGTCGAAAAGGCCATTCCGTTAACGCAGCATGCCACGCACCTGATTGTACATGGTACGCTCCACCTGCTTGGTCTCGATCATATCGAGGATGCCGAAGCCGAGCATATGGAGGCACTGGAGGTAAAAGCGCTTGCATCGCTGGGCATCGGCAATCCATATAGCGACCATTGAAAACAGCTGGAGGCAGCAAAGCCAATAATATGCCGGAGGGCGAGAGTAGTAACGGTTTACGACCGCGCAAGGACGAAACCGAGGAAGGCCGAATATGGCTGCGCTTGAAGGCGCTGCTTTTCGGACGCAATCATGAACCGACGCTGCGCGAGCAGCTCGAAGAAAAAATAGCAGAACATGAAGAAGATGTAGAGGAAGGCGAAGCGCCCGATTCCGAAGGCGACCTTTCGGCGATCGAGCGCGAGATGGTTCGCAACCTCCTCCATTTTTCAGAGCATCGCGTCGACGACGTGATGGTTCCGCGCGCCGACATTTTGGGCATCAAGGACGATGCCAGTTTCGATGAAGCCGTCGCGGCCTTCGCCGAACATGGCCACAGCCGCATGCCGGTCTATAAGGACACGCTCGATAACATCACCGGCATGATCCATGTGAAGGATATCTTTGCCGTGCTGGCCGAGGGCAAGGAAAAGCCCGAGAGCCTGGAGGCGTTCATCCGCCAGCCACGCTTCGTACCGCAGAGCATGGGTGTCATGGAACTGCTCGACGAAATGCGCCGCACCCGCACCCACCTCGCGATCGTGATTGATGAATATTCGGGTACCGAAGGCCTCGTCACCATTGAAGACCTGGTCGAGGAAATCGTCGGTGAGATTGAAGACGAGCATGACGATGAGCCCGAAGCACTGTTCACCGAAACCAACCCCGGCATTTGGGAAGCCGATGCGCGTGCCGAACTCGATGACCTTGCCGAAGCGCTGGATGAAAAACTCGCCGAGGTCGACGAAGATGTCGATACCATCGGCGGGCTCGCCTTTGTGATTGCAGGCCAGGTGCCCGATGTC
>JALREL010000078.1 GCA_023262005.1 Sphingorhabdus sp.
GCCGAGGGCACCCATGCGGGCGGCATCCACATCGAGATGACGGGGCAGGACGTGACCGAATGTACTGGCGGCGCCATCGCCATCACCGACGAGGTGCTGGCAGACCGCTACCACACGCATTGCGATCCGCGCCTCAATGCAGCGCAGTCGCTCGAATTGGCCTTCCTGCTTGCAGAAATGCTCAACCAGGAACTCGCCGAGCGCGCGAAGCAGGCAGCCTGATGGCGGGAGAGCGTGTTCGCGTCATCCAGCGCGATGTCGTCAAATCCGGCATAGGCTTCGGCAGCGCGCTCGCCATCGTCATCAGCTACACCGCGCACAAATCGGTGCTGTGGGCGATCATCCACGGTTTCTTCAGCTGGTTTTACGTCATCTATTTCCTGCTGACGCGCTAAACCATTGATGCTAAACGCGGCTTATGGGGCCGCGTTTACCTATTCTGTTGTTTCTCGGACTCTCTGCCTGCGCAGGGCCGGTGGAAACACGTGTGGTATCAAGCGGGCAGGGCGTCGATCGTCCCGTCTATATCCTTCAGGAGGAAGCCCCTCAATCAGAGCTGCTATTGCATGCGCATATCGCCGCGATGCACCAATTGGCCGATCGTGGTTTCATGGTATCTGACAAAGCCACGCTGAAATTTGCCGTTGCCTTTGCCGAGCGGGATGCATCGATTGCCGTACTGTCCAAATCGGGTGACAAGGTGCAGGCAATCGCACCTGCAAAGCAGAAGAAGCCGCTGCAGAATTGTGCTGATCGTGAGATGCGCCTGACGCTGACGCTAACCCGTATTGCCGATGGTGCTGAAATATACCGAGGCAGCGCTTCTGAATATCATTGCAAGGCGCAAGCGGTGGATGTGGTTCCCCAACTGGTAAAGGCAGCGATCGCCGATTTGGCCAAGCCCAAGGGTGCCTACACCGTCACGCGTCAGGGCCTGGAATAGGTTCCGCAGCCTCGGGCAGGCGCATGCGGAAACATGCGCCGCCCTCTGGCCTGTTTTGCGCCTCCACCGTGCCGCCATGGCGTTGCACAACCGCTTTCACATAGGTCAGCCCCAATCCGCTGCTCTTGATCCGCGCATCGGGTGCGGAATGCGCTGCGAAGCGGGTGAACAGGCGCGGTAACAGATCCGCATCAATACCCGGGCCTTCATCGCAGATTTGCAGTTCGATATTCGCATCTCCCATGTCGTCGTGCTTCGAAATGTTGATGTGAATTGTGCCGCCATCCGGGCTAAATTTGACTGCATTGTCCAACAGGTTGGTAAGTGCGCGTCCGAGACTGTCAGGCTCTGCGCAGACGAATGCGCTGTCACTTTCGTCGGTCACTTCGATGGTCACTCGCCGTTCGTGCGCCAGGGGCCAAAGATTATCCGCAATGTCGCGCGCCAGATCGACCAGTAGCACGTCGGTGCCATCGAGCGGGCTTTCACCCATGCGGGCCACATCGACGAAATCCTGGGCTAGCGCGATGGTGCGGCGGGCATGGCCCTCTATCCTGCTTCGGACATTATCGTCCTTGATCGTCGGGAGCAGCGCGATGATCGCCGACTGGGGTGAACGCATGTCATGCGATAGCAGCTGCAGGGCTTCTTCCCGGTCATTCTCTGCCTGTGCCAGCGCGCTGATATCCGCGAGGTAGTGGATATGGCCGGTCATTGGACCGGCGTCGCTATAAATCGGGGCGCTGCGCATGACAAAATGTCTGCCATCAGGCGAAATGAACCGGACGAAATCCTGCTCTGCAGCCAATTCGGTTTGCAAGCATCGCAGATAATCCTCGACGCTGCGCCGGTGCGCAGGTGCGACGATGTCGTCGAGTAGCCGGGACAGTGCGGTTCCGGATGCTATAGGGCCCAGATATTCCTCGATCCGATGGTTGGCCATCGTAACCAAGCCATCCAGATCGGTAATTATCATGGGATCGGGAAGATGTTCCAGCGAATCCGAGACAAAACGGCGCAAGTCGCGAAGCTGGTCAATTGCGATTCCGAGGGCGAGGCTTTGGCGCCCGACAAGATCCCCGCTTTTGCCAGGTGGAGATGCGAGAGGCACGACCTCCCCCTGCGTTTCAAGATCCCGCAGTTCCTGCTGCATGAAATTGCTGACGGCCTGCAGGCGTCGCCAGCCCCAGAGCGGGTAAACCAGCGCCACGCCCAACAGGGCAGCTCCCGGGGCGAGCCAGATGTTCGCGGTGAGCGCGACTACACTGACGCCCAAAATAGTCACGATACAACCGATTGACACGGCCAACGCGGTTCTGGGTTGCCAGCGCAGGAACCCGGCCATCAGAAGCAGCATCGGCAGCAGCGAGAAGAGCAAAGTCGGCTTCGAACCTGCCGGCTGGATGAAATCGTTGCGGCGCAACGCCCCAATCATATTGGCCATGATTTCAGTGCCCGAAACCACCCCGCCATCCCCGAAAGGCCCGGCGTAATTATCGCCCATGCCCGCTGCAGTTGCGCCGATGATGATATCGCGGGCCCGCACCAACTCGGCCGGTATTTGGCCAGCTATTGCCTCTGCGTAAGAAATTTCCGAATGGCTGTTGCGCGGTGAATAAGGCAGCAAAAGCCGGGCGTTGCAATGCTGCAACCGCTTGAATGCCGGCGATGCTGTGCCTTCGCCTCGATAGACCAGCTCGGCTATGTGCGGCCAGGCACTGCCACCTCCGTCGAAGCACAGGTTCACATGACGCACCAGGCCATCATCGTCAAAATTGATGTTCACATGGCCTACGCCTCGCGCAGCCGCAGCGAATGCCTCCAATGGAAATTCGGTATCAAAGGCACGACCATCGCTGCCCGGGGTCGAGAAATTCAGCGGCAGGTAGACCATGTCCGCCCGACGCATCGATAGCGCTAGCGCTTCGTCACCCGCTGGGCTTCCGTTCTCGCTGAGCAATATGTCGAGCGTGATGCTGCGCGGCTTGAATGCTGCGAGCTTATCGATCAGTTGCGCATGAACCGATCGGTCCCACGGCCATTTTCCGATCGCCGCAAGGCTCGGTTCATCGATGTTGATGAGCAGGATATTGTCGTCGGGTTGCGGCCGCGAGAGTGCCGAAAGCCTGTCATAGACAAGATTGTCGAAAGCTTCGGTTGAACGCCATTGGCTCGCTATGGCGACTGTAGTAATCCCGATCAGCAAAATCAGGCACCATTCGAACAACAGTCGCTGGCGTAGGTTCATGAACCTTGCAATCGCACTGTAGGCCGCTCAATTGGCTGCAACGGTCAGCTTTTCAAAAGCCGTCCAGTTGGCGCTGGCCTCGCCATCGAGATATTGCACCGATCCGACCCGCCAATGATATTCACCATCGGGCAAGTCTGAAAGGATGATTTGCTGCGCTTCCAAACCGGTCTCATCAACCAGTGGAACGCCCTTTATGTCACCGCGGAAGAGCTGGAAATTGTAGCGGATGACGCCCCGGCCTTCACCGCCCCATTTGAAAACCCAACCTTCATCGGCTGCTCCGGCCGACCCGCTGACCGAATTCAGACGGCGCTTGAAAGCATAAGTTGCGGGTAATCCTTCGATGCCGCTGGGCGCAATGGCGCGCGCACGCAGGAAATAATTCCCATCGTCGAGATTGCCGAAATCAACCGCGCCATCGCTTGCGATGCGATCTGCAACCTGTTCTTCGAAGCTAGCATCCTTGGCAATGCTTATGCGTGCATTAGCTGCCGAGGGAAGGGCAAAGCGGACCGTGGCTCCGTTTTGCAACTTACCCGCGCCAGCAATGTCGAGGGGTGGCAGCAGCGCCTCTGTGAAGGACGAGCCATCCGCGGCG
>JALREL010000139.1 GCA_023262005.1 Sphingorhabdus sp.
ATCACCCTGTCGATCTACTACATCTCGCCTTGGCTAAGGTGGGATCGGGGGCCGCACGCGCCCAACCAGGCCGTGCTGGTCGATCTCGCCAACCGCCGCTTCTACATGTTCAACATCGAAATCTGGCCGCACGAGTTTTACTATGTGGTCGGATTGCTGGTGATGGCGGGTATTGGCCTGTTCCTCGTCACCAGCGCGGTTGGCCGGGCATGGTGCGGCTATGCCTGCCCACAGACGGTATGGACCGATCTGTTCCAGCATGTCGACCGCTTCGTCGACGGCGATCGCAACGCGCAAATCCGCCTCGAAAAGGCACCATGGGGCCCGGAAAAGATTTTCAAGCGGCTCGCCAAATGGTCGATCTATCTTTTCATCGCCTTCTGGACCGGCGGTGCGTGGATCATGTATTTTGCCGATGCGCCGACCCTGACGGTTGATTTCTGGACCGGCCAGGCAGCACCGGTGGCCTATGCGACCGTTGGCGTTTTGACGGCGACCACCTTCATCTTCGGTGGCTTCATGCGCGAGCAGGTCTGCGTCTATATGTGCCCCTGGCCCCGCATCCAGACGGCGATGATGGATGAAAAATCCCTCATCGTAACCTATCGCGATTGGCGCGGCGAACCGCGTGGTTCGGTGAAGAAGGCCGAAGCGCAACCCGGTGCTTTCGGTGATTGTATTGACTGCAACCAATGTGTTGCGGTTTGCCCGACCGGCATAGATATTCGCGAAGGCCCACAAATCGGCTGCATCACCTGTGCCTTGTGTATCGACGCATGTGACAGCGTGATGGAACAAATTGGTCGTCCGCGCGGCCTGATCGATTATCTCACGCTCGATGATGTCGCGACCGAAAAAGCAGGCGGAACGGCGCATCCGACGCTCAAGACATTGTTCCGTCCGCGCACGATCATCTATTTCGGTATCTGGTCGGCGATCGGCCTTGCCATGCTGTTCACGCTTGGCCAGCGCACCCGCCTTGACCTGACCGTACAGCATGATCGCAACCCGCTTTACGTGCAGCTTTCGGACGGTTCGATCCGCAACAACTACACCGTCAAGGTGCGCAACATGGAAACGCGCCAGCGCAAAGTAGCTTTGGTGATCAAGAATTTCCCGGGAGCGGTTGCTTGGACAACCACGGGTTCGCGTGAAACGGCATCTGACCGGATCGAATTGTCGGTCGCGCCCGATACGGTGCAGAAGGTACGGCTGTTTGTTGTCGCTCCGGCTGAGGGCCCAGCACGTACCGATTTCGACATCCAGGCAGAGGCGCTGACCGGAAATGAAAAGGGCGACAGCGACAGCGTGCGTTTCGAACGCCCGGAGGCAGGACAATGAGCAACCAGACGGCAAAACCCTTCACCGGTTATCACATGGCGGCGATCCTCATCGGATTTTTCGGCATCGTCATTGCGGTCAATATCTATATGGCCAAAGTCGCCGTTGGCACCTTTGGCGGTACCGTGGTCGACAACAGCTATGTCGCCAGCCAGCAATATAATGAATGGCTGGCCGAAGCTGACAAGGAGGCGAAACTGGGCTGGACGGTTGCCGCCGCACGCGCGGCCGGAGACAAAGTTCGCCTCATCGTCGATGATAATGGCGTTGCTGGCCTTAATTTCGCTGTTTCGGCCAAGGCGGAACATCCGCTGGGCCGTGCGCCGGAACGCATGCTCCAATTCGCATCGCAGGGTGACGGCAGCTATGTGTCGCGCGAAGCATTGCCCTCTGGCCGCTGGTTGCTCCGCATTGAAATCAATCGCGCGGGTGACCGCTATCGCATGGTAACAGACATAAAATGAACGCGCCTGCACCCCGCGCATCGATAGCAGCCCTGCCGGAATCGCTGTTTGCTGTGCCGGGCATGCGTTGCGCCGGGTGCATTTCGAAGATCGAGAATGGCTTGGCGCAGGTCCCCGGCATCGCCGCGGCACGGGTCAACTTCACCGCAAAACGCGTGGCGATCAGCCACCTGCCCGAAACTACCATTCCCGAAATCCAGCGCGCCATTGCCGCTCTGGGATTTGAATCCCAACCTTTGGGCGATGAACTGGCAGGTTTTACAGATGAAAGCAGCCGCGAACTGCTGAAGGCGATGGCGGTGGCCGGCTTTGCCATGATGAACATCATGCTGCTGTCGGTGTCGGTATGGTCGGGGGCAAGCGGCGGAACGAAAGACCTGTTCCACTGGCTTTCCGCGCTGATTGCCTTGCCGACCGTTGCCTATTCGGGCCGTCCGTTTTTCCGTTCGGCATGGAATGCAGTTTCGAACCGGCGCACCAATATGGATGTGCCCATTTCGATCGGGGTCATCCTGACAACGACTTTATCGCTGTTTGAAACCTTTGTCGGCGGCGCGCATGCCTATTTCGACGGTGCGGTCATGCTGCTCTTTTTCCTGCTAACAGGTCGCTGGCTCGACAGCGTCATGCGCGATCGTGCGCGCGATGGCGTTTCAGCATTGCTGAAACACAAGGCCGCCGGTGCACTGGTATTGGGCGAGGATGGCACATCAGCCTGGGTGAATGCCGATGCGTTAAAGCCGGGCATGGTCATGCTCGTCGCAGCAGGCGAACGGCTGGCTGCTGACGGCGTCGTGACCAAAGGAAACTCGCAGTTCGACCTGTCGCTGCTGACCGGGGAATCGCTACCGGTTGCGGTCGCCGATGGCGATCTGGTGCATGCAGGAACGCTCAATGTCGATGCACCGGTGGAGGTGCGGATTACCGCGGCGGGTGCAGCCACCGCGCTTGCCGATATTGCGCGATTGATGGAGGATGCGGGGCAATCCAAGTCACGCTATGTCCGCATCGCCGACCGCGCTGCACGCTATTACGCACCTGCGGTTCACACTTTGGCGTTGTTGAGCTTCGCAGGCTGGATGCTTGCCGGGGCCGGATGGCACCAATCGCTGTTGATTGCTGTGGCAGTGCTGATCATCACCTGCCCCTGTGCACTGGGCCTCGCTGTTCCAGCGGCGCAGATTGTGTCCGCTGGCGCGCTGATGAAGAAGGGTATTTTGGTCAAGGACGGTTCTGCGCTGGAGCGTCTGGCCGAGGTCGACCGCGCACTTTTGGACAAGACCGGTACGCTGACCCTTGGCCGCCCCGAATTGACCAATATAGATGCGCTCGATGCGGCAGCGGCGCCGGTTGCGCTCGCGCTCGCCCGATCAAGCCGCCATCCCCTGTCGCAGGCCGTGCGCCGTGCCCTGGAAGCAAAAGCGGTTGCTGCGGCGGACATTACTGATGTCCGCGAAATAGCAGGCAAAGGTGTCGAAGCCATTTGGCAGGGCAAGCTGGCGCGGCTGGTCCGGCCGGAAAAAGCACTCTTTGGGGGAGACGTCGGTGCATCGCTCGCGGTTGCGTTCCAGCTGGGCGATGCGCCGGCGACTTTGCTGACATTTGAAGATGGTTTGCGCCCAGAGGCTGCAGCCACGTTGCGGGAACTGAAGGCGCTGGGCATCGAAAGCAGCATCGCGTCGGGCGACCGTGCAGAGGCAGTTCAACCGGTTGCGCGTATACTCGGCCTGACGGCACAGACCGGAATGCATCCCCAAGACAAGCTCGACACGATTTCGCGTCTGGCTGCGGCCGGGCACAAGGTGTTGATGATCGGCGACGGGTTGAATGATGGACCGGCGCTTGCCGCAGGCCACGCGTCATTGGCACCTGCCTCGGCCAGCGATGCAGGGCAAAATGCCGCCGATGCGGTGTTCATGGGCGATAGCCTTGCCCCTGTTGTCATCGCCATTCGCGCCGCGCGTGCCACGCAGCGAATTGTCCGGCAGAATTTCGCACTGGCGATCGGCTATAATGTGATCGCCGTACCCATGGCGATCATGGGCATGGTGACGCCGCTGATTGCTGCACTTGCCATGTCAGGTTCGTCGGTGATTGTCGTCGCCAACGCTCTGCGCCTCAAGGGGGCGGCACAGTGACGGGGATCGCCTTCCTCATCCCGATTGCTCTCGGGCTCGGCTTGCTGGGCCTTGGCGCCTTTTTCTGGTCGCTTCGTAGCGGTCAGTTTGAAGATCTGGATGGTGCAGCCTTGCGCATCCTGATTGATGAGGATGCGCCGGTCGATGAATGAGCGTCGGATCAATCCTTTCATTGCCTTGCTGTCTGTCATAGCGCTTTCAATGCCTTTGCCGGCTGCCGCGCAGGCACGCTCGATCCTTGTTTCGAACTGCATGGGCGGAATGGACCGTATCGACATCCCCGCAGATCCCGCAGCACCTTCGGACCATGGTTGCTGCAACAAGGGCTGCCATGCCGTCAATGACCGGCGCAAGAAGAACCAGAACAATCAAGACGATTGCTGCTGAATTCAGCTAGCGCGGTCGCGGCGCTTCGTCTCTGCTCTCACACCAATCAGGCATAAAAAAGAGGCGGGCTCTTGCGAACCCGCCCCAGAGGGAGGAGCTTGTAATGCGTGGTTAGAGCTTGAAGCCCACGCCTACGCCAAAGACGAGCGGATCAATGTCGACACCGACCCGCTGGATGCCAGCGGCTGTCGTGTTCAGACGGGCATTGGTGTCCATTTTGATATATTTGACGTCGAAGTTGAGGAACATCTTCTCGTTGAGGTCGATGTCGATACCTGCCTGTGCGGCCCAGCCAAAGCTGCTGCTCAGATGCACATTGGTTTGGCCGACAGCGGCTTCAAGGCCGTTCGATGCCTTTTCCTTGTAGAAGAGCGTCCAGTTCACACCTGCGCCGACATAGGGGCGAACCTTCGCCTCAGGCGCGAAATGATATTGCAGCGTCAGGGTCGGCGGCAGCACCCAGGTCGAAGCCAGCTTGCCAATGCCGCCGGTGGTGCCAGTCGTTCCCGCTACGCTATGCTTGGTTGTCGCAGCGATCAGTTCAACGCCAACATTGTTGGTCAACATGTGGGTGATGTCGACTTCTGGGGCGACTGCATTGTCGACCGAAACTGTTTCAGCCGGAAATGCCGGGGTGATGCCGGTCGAATCTTCGTTTGGCGCAACCACGATACCGCGTATGCGGATGAAGGTGTCGCCCGCTTCGGCCATGGCAGGGGTGGCTGCCATGCCAGCCATCAAAAGGGCGAGGGTAGAAATCGTTTTTATTTTGGTGCTCATGATGTAACTCCCTGTGAGCGTTGGGTTATTGCTTCTTGCAGGTGCTGACCCCGACCAGCGTATAGGCCGGACACCAGCGGAATAGCCCGGTGATGAGCGGGATTAGTCCCACCCATCCCCAGACGGTTTTCGGCCCGATGAAGACGAGCGAAATCAGGATAAGGCCTGCGACAACGCGCAGGATGCGATCGGAATTTCCAATATTGCGGTTCATGTTTTGCTGGCCTTTCTGCTTGAACTAACGCGACAGCATCAGTGGAACGCGCGATTGCATCGTTAGGTAGCGGGTGACGCCGCCGAGCAACGTTTCGCGCAACCGCGAATGGCCATAGGCACCGATCAGGATGCAGCCCGCGCCGTTATCAAGCGCGAATTGGTGAATGACATCATCAGTGTCACGCACGCCCGGTTTCAGCGTGTGCAACTCGGTGTTGATGCCGTGGCGCGAAAGATATTCGGATGCCGCGGTCTGCGGAAACTCCTCATCCTTGTCGCCGACCGAAACCAGGTGGACCGCTGAGGCCATCTGCAGAGTCGGCAGGGCATGGCGGATCGCCCGCGCAGCCTGTTCGGAAGCGTTCCAGCCGACAACGACCGGTGCTGTCGGATCGACACGATCACAACCCGTCGGAACCACCAGCACAGGGCATCCCGCATGCACAACGACTGCATCAACGATCGGCAACGGGTGCGCGATATCGCCCTTTTGCGGCCCGGCCTGACCCAGCACGACCAAGTCGGCGAGCGAGGATGCCGACACCAGCGTTTGCGCGACATCGCCATCAAATGCCTGCCAGTCCCAACGAACATCTTCGTTGGAGAGGCGTTCTTCGACGAGTTTTTGCAAGGCGTCCTGTTTCTTGCGCAGTTCTTCGATGAGGATGCTGCTGGTGAACATGCCGCCGGCTGGATCGAAGGTCGCATAAGCGCCGTAAGGCGTCACATGCATGCAAGTAAGATGGGCATCATGCGCGCGGCAAATATCTAGCGCGGCGGTGAGGCGGCCATCGAAGCCGCTATCGTCATGGACGTGAACTAATACAGATTTCAGCATTGCAACTTCCCCTGCAATTCCGTGCGGATGCAGCAAATTCTAGATTCGCTGCGGCGAATGTCCTTGACCAAAGACAAGGAACTTCTTGATTGAGATCAAAGCCAATTCTCCGCGAAATCCCTAGCGTCGCGGCATTATGTGGCCTTATTTCCCGGATCTTTTGGCACGGCCTGTGCCACGATATACCAGCTATCCGCCGGCCACCTTGTTCACAGAGGAAGTCGGAGCTGAGTCGCAGGCTCGGGCGCTGAACAGCGTAGCTTCCGGAACGCCAATCTCGCTCTATGCGCATATCCCCTACTGCCAGTCGATCTGCTGGTATTGTGGTTGCAACACCGGGGCCGCAGGCCGGACGCAGCGGTTGCATGCCTATCTTGAGGCACTCGAAGCGGAAATGGCGCTCGTTGCAAAGTTGCTGGGCGGCCGAGGCCGGCTGCAACGCATTGCCTTTGGTGGCGGCAGCCCCAACGCGATCGAGCCCATTGCTTTTGTTCGGTTGGTCGACCGGCTGGTGACGATGTTTGCAGGCAACAATCCTGACATTTCGGTTGAAATCGATCCGCGCGCCTTCAGCCTTGAATGGGCCATGACATTGGCAGTCGCACAGGTCAGTCGCGTGAGTTTCGGGGTGCAAAGTTTCGATCCGGAAATCCAGGCCGCTATCGGACGCATCCAGCCTGTTGAAATGATCGAAACCTGTATGGCTTCGCTGCGCGCCCGGGGCATCCGTGCGATCAATTTCGATCTGATGTATGGTCTGCCTTACCAGACCAATGAGAGCCTGTTGACCACGCTCGACCATGTCCTGCGTATGCGACCTTCGCGAGTCGCGCTCTTTGGCTATGCGCACTTGCCGCATGTTTTCCCGCGGCAGAAGCGTATCGATGGCGCGGCGCTGCCAGGCATAGAGGCGAGGTTTGAACAAGCGGCGATTGGGTATGAAAGGCTTGTCTCCGATGGCTATGTGCCTATCGGCTTTGATCATTTCGCGCTGCCAGACGATCCGATCGCGATTGCGGCAGCCGAAGGCAAGGTGCGGCGCAACTTTCAAGGCTTCACCGAAGACCAGTCTGATGTGCTGATAGGATTTGGCGCCAGCGCAATCAGCCAGTTTCCGGATGCTATCATACAGAATGAAAAAAATCCAGGAAACTACCGGCAGATAGTTGGTGCGCACCAGCTTGCTGGTCGACGCGGCCTGACCCTCAATGGCGAAGACCGTTTGCGTGCAAAACGGATCGAGCAATTGCTTTGCACGGGGCGTGCCGAGGCATCTTGCCTTTCGGACGACATTGCGGCCACGGCATTGCTACGGCAGCTTCTGGAACGTAAGCTCGTTGTTCAGGATGGTAATGACATCGAACTGACCGACGCAGGTCGGCCTTATGCTCGTGTAGTTGCGGCCTTGTTTGATACGACGCTGCCCGCTCTCGGCGCTGGGTCTTTGGCTGCCTGACCTTAATCTGGCGCTTTAACCGCCCAGACCAGGAATTCGACATTGCCTTTGGGGCCGGTAATCGGGCTTTCGGTGAGGCCTGCCACCCGCCAACCAACACTTTCCAGCCAGGCAGAAACATCGTCGCACACTCTTTGATGTACGGCTGAATCGCGGACCACGCCGCCCTTGCCGACTTCGCCCCGGCCTGCCTCGAACTGAGGTTTGATGAGCGCCACGAGCTGCGCCTCGGGCTTGGCGAAAGTCATGGGCCGTTCAAGTACCTTTGACAGGCTGATGAAACTGGCATCGCAGACGATGATGTCGACCGGTTCTTGCACATGCTCCGCTGTCAAAATCCGCGCGCTTGTCTGTTCGTGCACAATGACACGCGGGTCTTGTCGCAATTTCCACGCCAGTTGGTTGGTGCCGCTGTCTACGGCATAGACCTTGGCTGCGCCCTTGCTGAGCAAAACGTCGGTGAAACCGCCGGTAGAGGATCCGACGTCGATGGCGACGGAGCCTGTCACGTCGATTCCGAAATGCTCCAACGCATGGGCAAGCTTGATACCGCCCCGCGAAACCCACGGGTGATCCTGCCCCTTTACCGATATCTCGGCATCTTCGGCGACCTGCAATCCCGGCTTGTCTGCTTTCTTGTCACCCAGCATGACATGCCCGGCCATGACCAGTGCCTGCGCGCGCGTCCGGCTCTCGGCTAGGCCGCGTTCGACGAGCAGTTGGTCTATCCGGACTTTCGGTTTGGCCATGGTGATTTGGGGCCTAGCCCAAAGCCGGGCGATTGGCCATAAGGGTAACCATGCGGTTGAAGCTATTGATCCTCTTGCCCGTGCTTGCACTTGCGGCCTGCGCTTCTCCAAAGCCAGCACCCGTGCCACAGCCGGTCCCCAAGCCAGTTGCGCCGGTGGTAAGCGAAGCGCCCAAGCCTACGCGACCAAGCGGCGAATGGATCGACTGGCCGATCGAACCTGGAACATGGGTTTATCGCGCCGATGCCCGTGGATCGATTGCCCTTTTCGGTATTGCGGGTGCAGATGCGACGCTCACCTTGCGTTGCGACAAAGGGCGTTCACGCATCTTTTTGTCGGTTGCTGGCACGGGTGCTGGCGGGTCTATCTTGATCCGGACCAGTTCGACGATGAAATCGCTGCCCGCGTTGCAAGCTTCCACAACCCCGGCATATTACGCTGCTGAAATCATGCCACGTGACCCGATCCTCGATGCCATGGCCTTCAGCCGCGGGCGTTTTGCTGTTGAAGTCAGCGGTTTGCGATCGATGGCAATTCCCAATTGGGCGGAACTGGGCCGGGTAGTTGAGGATTGCCGCTGATTGCGGCAATAAAAAAGGGGGCTTGTATGGCCCCGCGCAAGAGGCAAGATGTTTGCCAGAAAATTTTCGAAAAACAAGTCTTGTTTCCAAGATTCGCTTGATTCAAATTTGAGTCGCGGAGGGCAAGCAGATGCAAGACGCAAACAGTTTTCAACAATCGAAAGGAGGTGATCCGATGTCTCATGGTTCAGTTACGAGGTCGGACATTTCCGTTCGGGGGATCGGCTGCTGATATCAGCATGACTACCACTCCCGGCAGCGGCTAGTCCGGCTGCTGACCATGCAAGAAAGGGGTCGCTCCTAAACGGCGCGGCCCCTTTCGCATATCTGCCGCTTGCTTTGTCGAACGGCGCTGGAATCTTTTCGCCACTACCCTACATAGGCCAAACGAAAGTCGAGGCAGATTATGGCATTTCTCAAAGGCGTGTGGCGGTTTCTGGTTGCCCTCAAGGACGGGCTGGCATTGCTATTCCTGCTTGTCTTTTTCGGTTTCCTTTATGCACTTTTGAGCGCTGGCCCCAATCCAGGGGCGGTGCACGATGGTGCCCTGTTGCTTGAACTTGATGGTACGGTATCGGAACAGCCGGCTGCGATCGATCCGGTTGCAGCCCTTCTGTCGCAACGCGCGCCGGTGCGCGAATTCCGCCAGCGCGATGTATCGCGCGCGCTTGAACTGGCTGTCAGCGACAATCGGATAAAGGCAGTGGTGCTTGATCTCGATCGCTTCATGGGCGGCGGGCAGGCGAGCCTAGCGGCGATTGCAGAGCGGATTGATGCGGTGCGCAAGGCGGGCAAACCAGTCTATGCCTTTGCGACCGGCTATACCGATGATGGCTATCAGCTTGCGGCGCATGCCAGCGAAATCTGGCTTGATCCAATGGGTGGCGTTCTGCCCACCGGCCCAGGTGGCTCGCGCCCCTATTATAAGGGCCTGTTCGACCAGTTGGGCATCAAGGCACACATCTATCGCGTCGGCACTTTCAAGAGCGCGGTCGAACCTTATATGCGTGCCGACCAGTCGCCCGAGGCCGAGGCGGCGATGCAGTCGCTTTATGACGAGGTTTGGGCCGAGTGGCGCCGCGATGTCGCCAAGGCCCGACCAAAGGCCAAATTGGACGCCCTCCTCGCCGACGCTCCAGCCGCTGTAGAAGCGGCTAAGGGCGATCTGGCGCAACTCGCACTCGCCAATGGACTGGTCGATAAGCTGGGTGACCGGGTAGCTTTCGGCAAATATATCGCCGCCAAGGTAGGCGAAGGCCGCGAAGATACGGCGGGCTCTTTTGCCGAAACGCGGCCGGATGCATTGCTGGCTGCGCATAGCGCCCCCAGTGCGGGCAGCCCCATCGGCGTTGTTACCATTTCGGGCGAGATCATCGACGGCAAAGGCGGGCCGGGCATTGCCGCAGGCGACAGCGTATCTGAGCTGATCTATAAGGCGCTGCAGGACGATAGCCTCAAGGCCTTGGTCATTCGTGTGGATAGCCCTGGCGGTTCTGTCACCGCCTCCGAAAAAATCAGGCTCTCTATCGCTGAAGCGAAAAAGCGCAAGCTGCCGGTGGTAGTATCGATGGCGAACCTTGCTGCCAGCGGCGGTTACTGGATTTCGATGCCGGCCGATATCATCCTGGCCGAGCCCGAGACGATCACAGGCTCGATCGGCATATTTGGAGTATTGCCTTCCGGCCGCGAAGCGCTGGGCAAATGGGGTGTGACCACCGATGGCGTGCGCACCACCCCATTATCGGGGGAGCCTGATGTCCTTGGCGGTATCAGTCCGGAATTTGATCGCTTGGCGCAGGCGGTGGTGGAAAAGGGATATCGCGACTTCCTCACCCGTGTTGCCGTATCGCGCAAGAAATCGGTCGAACAGGTCGATGCCGTTGGGCAAGGCCGTGTGTGGGCTGGCGCCACAGCGCGGCAACTGGGTCTGGTGGACAAATTGGGCGGCCTTGACGCTGCCCTTGCCGAAGCGGCCCGCCTTGCCAAACTCGAGAAAGATGATTGGCACCCGCGCTACATCGATCCGCAGCCCGATTTTGCGAGCACATTGCTTGGCGGTTTGATGCCCGAGCCGGCACAAGCGCAAATGCCGACCGATCTCTTTGGCCGTGCAGCTTGGGAGCAGCAAATGCTGTTCGAACAAATGGCTGCCGACCTGCGCATGCTGATGACGGCCAAGGGCGCCCAAGTGCGCTGCCTAGAATGCGCGGCAGTTGCCGGCGTACCTATGGCGGCCCGTGATTCCGGGACGGGAAATTGGTTTGATATCCTGCTGACGCGGTTGTTCTAACCGCTGCGGAAGGCGTTGGTAATCGGGTAGCGCCGGTCGCGGCCGAAATTCCGGCTGCCCAGCTTCACGCCAGGCGGTGCCTGGCGTCGTTTATATTCGGCGATGTAAAGCAACCGTTCGATCCGCTCGACCACAGCACGATCGTGGCCACGCGCCGTGACCTCATCGACCGAAAGCTCCTGCTCCACCAACCCGAGCAGGATATCATCGAGCACGGGATATTCGGGCAGGCTGTCGCTGTCTTTCTGGTCAGGCCGCAGTTCGGCGCTGGGGGGACGCGTGATGATGGCGTCAGGCATTACCGCCCCATCTGGCCCGAGGCCGATGCGCGGCTTGTGCTTGTTACGCCAACGCGAAATCGCGAACACCGTCATCTTGTATGCGTCTTTCAGCGGGTTATATCCGCCCGCCATGTCGCCATAGATGGTGGCGTAGCCGACGCTCATCTCGCTCTTGTTGCCGGTGGTCAACAGCATGTGGCCGAACTTGTTCGAGAGCGCCATCAGCGTCACGCCGCGAATGCGCGATTGCACATTCTCTTCGGTAATATCGACCTCGCGGTCGGCAAAGCTGCCTGCCAGCATTTCATCAAAAGCGATCACGGCCGGATTGATCGGGATTGTATCGAGGCGGCAGCCGATCATCTTCGCGCATTCGCTGGCGAGGTCGAGGCTTAACTGCCCTGTGAAGCGGCTGGGGAGCATCACGCACCAGACGCGGTCCGGCCCCAGCGCGTCGGCGGCAATCGCGGCGCAGATGGCGCTGTCGATCCCACCCGAAAGCCCGAGCACGACGCCTGGGAATCGGTTGCGATCAACATAGTCGCGCAGCGCCAGCACCATCGCAGAATAGATGTCTGCCGGATGGTCTTCCCATTCCGCCAGTTCGCCCGCTTCGCATGTCCATCTGCCAGCCTGTTTGCGCCAGCGGGTGATCCGCAGATGCTCCTCCCAATCGGGAAGGTGGTGCGCGGCAACTCCATCTGCATTGAGGACAAAGGAGCAGCCATCGAAAACCAGTTCGTCCTGCCCGCCAATGCGATTGAGGAATATCAGCGGCAGGCCGGTTTCGGCGACGCGTGCGGCAAACACCTGCTCGAGCCGTCTGTCGTCCTTGTCGATTTCATACGGGCTGCCATTGACCGAAATCAGCAATTCGGCGCCCTGCGCCTTGAGGTGTGAACAGACTTTGGGCAGCCAACCATCTTCACAGATTGGCAGGCCAAGCTTGACCCCACGAAATTCCACGGGCTCCGGCAAAGGCCCAGGCGTGAAAATCCGTTTCTCATCGAAAGTGCCATAATTGGGGAGTTCGTGCTTCTTGCGGATCGCGGCGATTTTCCCGCCGTCGAGCAGCGCGACGATATTGTAGAGCGCATCGCCCTCTTGCAGGATCGAGCCGACGAGCATAGCCGGGCCACCATCGGCCGTCGCCTGGGCAAGCCGATCCAACTCGCGCGCAGCGGCTTTCTGGAAGGCAGGCTTCAGAACCAGGTCTTCGGCCGGATAGCCAATCAGTTGCTGTTCCGGAAACAGCACCAGGTCGACCGCCCCAGCCTTTGCCCGCCATTCAAGCATGGCATCGGCATTGCCTTTCAGGTCGCCCACACGCTGGTTCAACTGGGCCATGGCGATGATCAGGGTATCGGTCATGCTTTCTTCCCTATTGTCCACAATCGAGGCGGGCAAGGCGATTGTCAGCCTCGGCCTCCTTCGCTAGGGCGACCTCACGATTCTCGAATGCGGCAAAAAGGGGTGGCGCGCATGAAATTGATTACCGGCAATTCGAACCTTCCGCTCGCAAAGGGCATCGCCGATTATCTTGGTCTCCCGCTCACCGATGCCAGCGTCCGTCGCTTTGCCGACAATGAGATTTTCGTCGAAATCCATGAAAATGTCCGCGGTGAGGACATGTTCGTGATCCAGTCGACCAGCCACCCGGCCAACGACAATCTTATGGAATTGCTGATCATGATTGATGCGCTGCGCCGTGCCTCGGCCAAGCGTATCACTGCGGTTATCCCTTATTTCGGCTATGCACGTCAGGATCGAAAGCCTGGCCCGCGCACCCCGATTTCGGCGAAACTTGTCGCCAACCTGATCACCGAAGCTGGTGCTGACCGCGTGCTGACCGTTGATCTGCACGCCGGGCAGATTCAGGGCTTTTTCGATATCCCGACTGACAATCTTTACGGTGCGCCAGTGATGGCGGCCGACATCCTTGAGCGCCACAATGAAAAAAGCCTGATGGTCGTATCGCCGGACGTTGGTGGTGTGGTGCGCGCACGCGCGCTGGCGAAGCGGATCAACGATGCACCGCTGGCAATCGTCGACAAGCGCCGCGAACGCGCCGGTGTGTCCGAAGTGATGAACATCATCGGCGATGTGAAGGATCGTTTCTGCATCCTGATAGACGATATTGCCGACAGCGCGGGAACGCTGTGCAACGCCGCCGACGCGCTCAAGGCGGCCGGTGCTGCTGACGTCGTCGCTTATATTACCCATGGCGTATTGTCTGGTGAGGCAGTCAACCGCGTCAATGCATCGAGCCTGCGCAAATTGGTGATTACCGATTCGATCATGGCGTCCGATGCAGCGCGTGACAGTGCCAAGATCCGCCAACTTCCGATTGCGCCGCTGCTTGGCGAAGCGATCAAGCGTATTGCCGATGAAAGCAGCGTTTCCAGCCTGTTCGACTGACGACATATGACAGCAACAAGACCCTGATAATAATGCTGTCTTGCGCTTTGCCTTTTAGCTTGGCAGGGCTTTTTACATGGTCGGGGCAAGAGAAATCGAATTGGCAGGACGACTCGCCGATGTTGCAGGCGGTGTGATCCGACCCTTTTTTCGTGCAAAGTTCGACCATGAAGCTAAACCCGACGCGACACCTGTAACCGAGGCCGATCGGGCAGCAGAAGCGGCCATTCGTGCTATCCTTGATGTCGATTGCCCGACCGATGCGATCATCGGTGAAGAATATGGCGAAAAGCCGGGAACGTCTGGCCGCAGCTGGATCATCGATCCCATCGACGGCACCGTCAGCTTCATGGCCGGTCGACCCAT
>JALREL010000063.1 GCA_023262005.1 Sphingorhabdus sp.
GTTAAGGCCTTCGATGCCGCGATCACGGCCTATCAGGGCTGCCTCGAATCCGAGAACAACGCCGCGCTCGCCGCCAACCCGGATCTCACGGAAGACCAGAAGAAGGAACGCCTCAACATCCTCGCCCAGCCCGATGCTGTCATGCGTCATCACATAGACAACACGCTGCTGCTGGATAGCGGACAAGCGAATGGCATTGCGGCAATAATCGGAGAAGACCAGGAAGGTGCCACCATAGGGAATGATCCCGCCATGCAGCGCCATGCCGTTCATTGCAGCAGCCATGCCGAACTCGCGAATGCCATAATAAACATAGCGGCCCGAATAATCGTTGCGCGTCAGCGGACCGGTCGACTTGGTCTTGGTGTTGTTCGAACCCGTAAGGTCCGCTGAACCACCAACCAATTCGGGAATGGCTGCTGTCAACGCCTCGAGCGCCATTTCGGAGGCTTTGCGGGTCGCAACCTTGGCGGGATTGGCGACCAGCGAAGCCAGATAGTCCTGCATCGCGCTGGTTTGCGGCAACTCACCATTCATACGACGTGTGAACTCAGCGCCATTCGCATTTGAGTTTAAACGCTTTTGCCAATCTTGATGCGCCGCTGCGCCGCGGCTGCCCGCGGCACGCCAGGCGTCGAGGATATCGGCAGGAATTTCGAATGGCGGATGGTTCCAACCCAGTTCCGCACGCGTTGCCGCAATTTCATCCGCGCCGAGCGGCGAGCCATGCGTTGCTGATGTGCCCTGCTTGTTGGGCGCGCCCTTGCCAATCAGCGTCTTGCACGCGATCAGCGAGGGACGATTATCGGCGATAGCAGCATCTATTGCCCTCGAAATGTCAGCAAAATCATGGCCGTCGCAGCTTTCGACATGCCAACCGGTTGCGGCGTAACGCGCCTTGATATCCTCGCTCGTCGAAAGATCGGTGCCACCATCGATGGTGATGCGGTTATCATCCCACAGCACGATCAGGCGACCGAGGCCCAAATGCCCCGCCAGACCGATCGCCTCATGGTTGATACCTTCCATCAGGCAACCGTCACCGGCGATCACCCATGTCCGGTGATCGACCAGATCATCACCAAAAACTGCATTCAAGTGCCGCTCAGCCAGCGCCATGCCGACGGCCATAGCAAGCCCCTGCCCCAACGGACCGGTGGTGCTCTCTACGCCTTCAAGCTCGATATTTTCGGGATGGCCTGCACAAGGACTGTGCAGCTGGCGGAAGTTGCGGATGTCGTCGATCGTCGGGCTGGCATAACCGCTGAGATAAAGCGTCGAATAAGCCAGCATCGAGCCATGACCAGCCGAGAGTACAAAACGATCCCGGTCTGCCCATTTTGGCGAAGAAGCATCATATTTCAGATATTTGGTGTAAAGAACAGTAGCCACATCGGCCATGCCCATCGGCATTCCCGGGTGGCCGCTATTGGCTGCCTGGACAGCGTCCATCGAAAGCGCGCGAATTGCGTTTGCCATCATCTGAAGATCGGCGGACATGCATTTACCCCTTTTGCCGCCAGACAGAGCGGCCCCTGCACAATTTTTCCATGATGACTGCACGAGTCGGCTCGCGCTTCCTTTGGGGAGCGAGGCGGCAAGGGTCAAGCCATAGTCGCCATGTTTTCCGCCTATTTCGTACCTATAGCGCGTTGCCAATTGCCGCTAGTTTGCTAGTTTGTGGCAAGAACGGGGTACAAGCCATGGCACAACAACAAATGATCGAGGCAATAGGGCGGCTGGAACGCGCGGTTTCGCGTCTGGAACAAGCCAGTCTGCCGACGGCATCTGACAATCCGGAACTCGAGCAGCGTTATGCCGCGCTGAAATCGGCGACGCAGGAAGCTGTTGCCGAAATCGACCGGCTATTGGCCAAGGAGGGCGGTGTTCATGGCTGAGGTTAGGCTCAATATCGTCGGACGCGAATATATCGTAACCTGCCGCGACGGGGAGGAACAACGCCTTCTCGAGCTCGGCCGCATGGTCGATACAAAAGCGCGCGAGGCAGGCGGAAGCGCGGGCGGGCTGAATGAAAGCCGCCAGCTTTTATTTGCCGCATTGCTGTTGGCGGACCAGGTTAACGATAACGGTGGTTCGGCATCTGCTGCACAAGCGCAACCCGGCTCGATCGACGATGCGACGGCCACGCGAATGGCCCAATCGATCGAAAAGCTGGCCGAACGCGTCGAATCTTTTGCCTCGGGGCTTGAGCAAGCGACCCGGCGCGCTTAGATTGGCTGTCGGCGGAACTGCCCGGCACGAACTGATGAGAACATCCCTGAGGCGATAAGATCATCCATGGGAGCTGTCCCTGCCTGAGCCCTGGTTCAGGTTATACGGCGCCCACCTGACGTCATGGCGTCAGAGGATATTCCGGGAAACGACCCATGGTGGTTCCGCTACATTATTCAAAGGGTTATTTGGGTGCCAGAAGGTGATGTGAAATCCACTTTGCGGCGCAAATGCCGGGCCGAGCGTGACCGGTTTGTTGCGGCTATGGCTCCAGGTCAAAAGGCTTTGGCATTCAGCCACCTCCCCAGCCCGCTCGCGAAGCTATGCCTGAAGGGCACAGTTGTGGCAGGCTATATCAGCATTGGATCGGAAGCAGACCCGTCGCACCTGCTCGCTGGCGCAGCTTCGCAAGGCTGCATCATCGCTCTTCCCCATGTCACAAGCAAGGTTTCGCCGATGCGATTCCTTCACTGGTCAGCGGGCGAGCCGCTCGAAATGGGCCCCTTCGGCCTGTCTCAGCCGCTGGCCGATGCTCCAGAGGTTCGTCCTGATATCATTTTGGCACCGCTAGTCGCGTTCGACACGCGGCTGATGCGGTTGGGGCAAGGTGCAGGCCATTATGACCGCGCGCTGAGCCTTCTCGAAAACAGTGCAGCCATCGGAATCGCTTGGTCGATTCAGGAAGTGGACCTAGTCCCGACCGATCCATGGGATATTCCGCTGGATGCGATACTTACAGAAAAGAGCTGGATCAGCCGATGAACCATCCCAATCCCCCTCCCCCGCCCACATGGCGCAAGCCGGCCGGAATGTTTCTTATCCTGCTGATGATCGCTGTTTTGGCCGCAATCGTTGCAAGCCAGGCTGATACAATCGGCGGATGGCCAATATGGCTGCAGGCTATTGCATACCTGTTTTTGGGCACGATCTGGATCGCCCCGTTGCGGCCATTGCTGATCTGGATGGAAACCGGAAAATGGCGCGAGTGACGGGGCTCGAACCCGCGACCTCCGGCGTGACAGGCCGGCGCTCTAACCAACTGAGCTACACCCGCTTGATGCGGTGACGGCGCTCCTAGAAGCGGTGGCTCCGGCTGTCAACAGCGAGAATGTAAGAAACGAAATTTTCTTGCGTATTCGGTTCGCGTCAGTGCCTGTGGTTATAACGGCGGCTTCAGCCATCATTTACCATTCTCGTTTGATTTTACACGAATCCACAAGCTTTATACAATATATATCTCTATTATTCAGTGATTTAACTGATTAACGCCTGCAAAGGTGGCTTAACCTTTTCTTGACCCCCTTTTGCCATAAGGGTGGCATGTTGAGGACCAGCTCACTTCATAATCGGCTTCAAGCCGCATGCCCGCGTTTTGCGACGCTGTCTGTTTGCGCCTTTGCCATTGGCGCAATTGCACACACGCCTGCATGGGCGGCGGGTACGCTTGCCGGCACGAATATCGAGAATATCGCAACCGCAAGCTTCGATACCGGCTCGGGTACAGTCGACATCCAATCGAACACGTCGGTCATCCTCGTTGACGAGTTGCTCGACGTCACCGTCGCCAGCACGGATCCGGGGGACGTAACGACGACACCCGGAGCCACCGGGGTTTCGCTTACCTATCGTGTGACCAACAATGGCAACGGTCCGGAATCGTTTCGCCTGACAGTCAATGTCGCAAACAGCGGTGACGATTTTGATCCTGTATTCGGCCAAATCGTAATCGATACCAACAATAACGGCGTTTATGATGCTGGCGTCGACACCGTTTATGTCGCTGGCACCAACGATCCATTGTTGCAGCCCGACGAAAGCGTGAATGTCTTCGTTCTGACGAACATCCCTTCGACGCAAGCGAATGGTGATCGCGCTAGCGTCAGCCTTGTAGCCAGCGCAGGTACGGGAACCGGCGCGCCGGGAACGACTTTTGCCGGTGCGGGTGAAGGTGGCGGCGATGCCGTTGTTGGAACGACGGGCGCCGATGGTGATGCCAATGGCTTCATCCGAGTGGACGCTGCTTCTGTCGTGCTGGCAAAATCGGCGACCATTCTTGATCCCTTTGGTGGTTCCAACGCTGTCCCCGGTTCGATCATCACCTACACGCTTGTTGCGACCGTCGGTGGAACGGGAACGCTCAACAATCTGGTGATCAACGATCCATTACCTGCGGGCACAAGCTATGTGGCCGGTAGCCTTACGCTGCAGGCAGCATCGTTGACCGATGCAGCCGACACCGATGCCGGCAATTTCAACGGAACCCGCGTGAGCGTGACCTTGGGGAATGTGCCTTCGGGCGAAACCCGAACAGTAACATTCCAGACACGGATCCAGTGAGCCAGGACATGATAAAAATCCTCTCAGCCTTGATCGCCTTCTGCCTCGCAGCTCCTGCATTTTCGGCGCCTCTCGAATTGGCGAGCGAAGTGTTTGTCGAGCGTGTCCAGAAGCGTGCCGATGGATCGACCGCGACCGTTCTGGAAGCACCGAAACTCGTCGTTCCTGGCGATCAACTTGTGTTTGTCGTTCGCTACAAAAATGCCAGCGCACAGCCGGCGTCGAAACTGAGCGTAACCAACCCAATTCCTCGCGCTGTGGCATTTTCGGGAACAGCGGATGGCACCGAAATCGTGTCGGTCGATGGTGGCAAAAACTGGGGCACACTTGCCCAGTTGAAAGTTCCCAAGGCCGACGGCGCCTTTCGCCAGGCGCTCCCTTCAGACGTCACGCACGTCAAATGGAACCTCAATCAAACGCTTGCCGCAGGATCTGCTGGCAAGCTCGTATTTCGCGGGGTCGTGAGATGACCTCCAACGAAAACCGCAAGGATTGCGGCGGCAAATTGCAATCAACCCAACCGCAACAGGAGCATAAGCATGACCAGTAAGCTTAAATTCCTCGTTGCCACAAGTACTGTCACGGCGGTGTTGATGAACGCAGGTTCCGCTCACGCTGCAGGGACACTTGTAGGCACCGACGTACAAAACAATGTAACGGTCGATTTCCAGGTTGGCGGCGTCAACCAGACCGCTGCCACTGCATCAAACACATTCGATGTCGACCGTAAGGTGATCTTCTCTGTCGCCGAAGCTGCTACTACCGGAACCACTTCGGTTTCGCCGGGCCAACAGGATGCCGTGACGACCTTTGTTGTCACCAACACGACCAACGACACGCTCGATTTCAACCTGACCGGTGCTCAACTGTCGGGCGGCACCGCAGAACATGGTGGCACCGATGTGTTTGACGTCGCCAACTTGCAGGTTTTCGTGGATGCCAACAACAATGGTACTTACGAAGCGGGCACCGATATTGCGACGACGATCGACAATCTGGCACCCGATGCCAGCGTGCGCGTCTTCGTGATCGGCGATATTCCCCTGACTCAAACCAATGGCCAGGTGGCTGGGGTTACCCTTACGGCCACAGCGCGCAATAGCGACGGTACAGCCATCACTGCCGCGACCGATTTGACTGCCAATACGGCGGGCATCGAAACCATCTTCGCCGACAGTGGGCGCGATGGCATCGAAACCGATGGTGACGATTTCACGGTAGCCGCCGCCAACCTCTCGGTTGTTAAATACAGCCGCGTCGTTTCCGATGGCGTCAGCGTAACCAATCCGAAAGCCATTCCGGGCGCGGTTGTTGAATATTGTATCGCCGTCAGCAATGGCGCCGGTGCGGCAACGGCAACCAACGTCAACATTTCGGACAATCTGACAACGGTAAGCGGCGTCACCTTCCAGGGTTCGTTTACGCCGGCAACCGATGGCACCGTCGTCAATGCAGGCACCAGCACTTGCACTCCGGGCGCTGGAACGGGTTCGTATAATGCCGGCACCGACACGGTTTCGGGCACGCTGACGAACATCGCTGCGGGCCAGACCCGTACGCTTGTTTTCCGCGTAACCATCGATTGATTTGAACGAAGGGCGATGGGTGGCTTCGCCGCCTGTCGCCCCAACTTCTTATGAAGCCGTTTACCAAGAATCTTATCAAGCGCGCAGGAGCGCTGGCGGCAGCTGCCCACTTGGCTGCCGCCTGCCTTCCCGCGCATGCCCAAACTCTGCCCGATGTCATCAGCAACACCGCACAAGCGGAATGGACCTCGGGTGGACAAACGCTTTCGCAACCGTCGAATAATGTCGACATCATCGTCAACCGCGGTGTCGTACCACAGCCTACGGCATTGGACGTGTTCCACTTCGCAAATTCGGATGCAAATGCTTCATTTGCAGTGCCGCAAACCATGTGTCGAACCACGTCGGGACTGCAACCAATCAATCTGCAGGGTGCTTTTGCCGGTTTTTCGACGAATCCTGCCTCCCTAAACGCAACATCCGCCATTCGTGCGGGCGAGCCGATCGTTTTGAGGCTGGTTTCGACAGCAAGAAACCGCGATCCGAGTGCGATTGACAGTTTCGAAGCGGAAGTGGTCACGGACAGCAACGATCTTGAGCACATAATGCTGACCGAAACAGCAGCGAACAGCTCGGTTTTTGTCGCGATGATCAATACCAGTGCCATTCCGCCAACGCCGATCCGGGGCGATTGCGTCTTATCGGTACGACCTGGTGATCAATTGCGGGTCGAACTGGATGAAACGCTGGGCGGCGGGGTAATTGCGAGCACAGAAATCAATATTCTGGTCGATCCCTTTGGCCTGACCTTCGACAGTGCCGACGGAACGGCTGTCGATGGCACACAGGTAACAATTGTCGACGCAGCCACCGGGCTGCCGGCAGATGTGTTTGGAGACGACGGCGTTTCGCGGTTTCCAAGCACCATTATCGCTGGCTCACAGGTGCGCGATGCTGGCGGACAAATATATGATTTTCCAACAGGTTTTTACCGTTTCCCCTTCCTGAGGCCGGGTAATTACCGCCTGCTCGTCACGCCGCCAGCGCCTTACACACATCCATCAGTGGCGACCCCGGCTGAGATTGCGCAACTGACTCGGCCCGATGGAGGCCAATTTGTCATTGCCCCCGGTTCTTATGGCGGGATCATCACTTTGAGCGATCCTGCACCGGTTCGCGTCGATATCCCCATGGATCGCCCTGGCGGCAACCTGCAGTTGCGCAAAACGACCTCGGCATCGACAGCTGCGCCAGGTGACATTGTTCAATACCGGATAGAAGTTCGAAACGCGGATCGAACCCGCAATAGCGGACCGGTAACGGTTACCGATATTTTGCCGAATTCGATGCGCCTGCGGCTGGGAAGCGTCCGCTACAATGGCACGGCCATCACGCCCAATGTAACCGCCGATGGAACGCAATTCTCGGTCATTATTCCGCCGATTTCTGCGGGTTCCACGGGATTACTGACCTATCTGACCGAAGTTCGCGCAGACGCCCGCTCGGGTGATGCCGTCAACCTCGCGTCGGCCCGCGACAATCGCGGAACCATCAGCAACACCGCTGACACGGCGATCCGTATCGTGCGTGATGGAATAACCGAACGCTTTACGATTATCGGACGGGTAACCGAAGGCGGCTGCCAAGTTGATCCGCGTCAGGCAAAAGGCATCGCGGGCGTCCGTGTGATGCTGCAAGACGGTACCTACACCGTCACTGACAAGGATGGACGCTATCATTTCGAAGGGATAGTCCCCGGATTGCATGTGGTGCAGGTCGATCCTTCGACTTTCCCGCTTGATCAAGCCCCGGTTGATTGCGCCCGGAATACGCGCAGCGCAGGCAGCGCCATTTCCCGCTTTGTTGAAGGGCGCGGTGGCAGCCTGAAACGCGCCGATTTCCGTGCCAAACAGGTTGCACCACGCGAAAATGCCGTTGCCAAGGCGATCCCCCTTCCCGCTGCTGCGACCGATCAGGAAGCCGCTGGCGCGGAGCGCGATTGGTTCGCGGGACAACAGCCGGGCGTCGGCTTCCTGTTCCCCGAAACCGGCCACAATCCGCGCGTCAAATCCGTTCGCGTCGTTTTCAAGCACCTGCCCCGGCAAAAGATCGAGCTTACGGTGAATGGCAAGCCGGTAGATCCGTTGAACTATGACGGCACGAAGAAAAGCGCCGATGGCAAGATGCGCGCAGCAATATGGCGCGGTATCGCCATCGAAGCGGGCAACAATCGTCTTGTGGCCAAGGTAACTGATGATGACGGCAACCCTGTGCAAACTTTTGAGCACGACGTCTATTTTGCCAATGCACCGATCAACGCCAAACTGGTGAAAGAGAAATCGGTGCTGGTAGCGGACGGCGTTACGCGCCCGCGCATCGCCGTACGCCTTACCGATCGCAATGGCCGGCCGATTCCACATGGTGCGGTCGGCGATTTCGAGGTAACAGACCCGTATCGCCCAGCCGTCGAAATCGATGCCCAGCAAGCCAGCCAGCTTTCCGGCCTCGAACGTGCTGCACCGGTCTGGCGCGTGCATGGCGATGAAGGCATTGCCTATATCGAACTCGAACCGACCACCGCCTCGGGAACCGTGGCCATCACCTTGCCCATGCAGGATGGAGAAGTGAAGCGCAGCCAACGGATAGAAACCTGGCTCGATCCGGGTGATCGCCCCTGGACTGTCGTTGGCTTTGCTGCAGGAACGATCGGTTTCAACAAGCTGGAAGAAGGCCTTGAAGATATTGCAGGCGAAGAATACGCCCTCAATGTCGATGGTCGCATTGCGCTCTATGCCAAGGGCCGGGTTAGTGGCAAATGGCTGATGACGCTGGCTTATGACAGCGACAAGAAATCGGAAGATGCCCGCTTTGCCGGAACCATCGACCCGCGCCGCTATTACACCGTTTATGCCGATCGCAGCGAGCAGCGCTACGACGCCGCATCGATCCGCCGCCTTTACCTGAAGCTGGAACGGCCGCAATTCTATGCACTGTTCGGCGACTATCAGACCGGCATAGATGAGCCTGAATTGGCACGCTACCAGCGCAGCTTCAATGGTATCAAGGCCGAGTATCGCAACGATGAGATCCACGCGCAGGCCTTTGCCGCGGATACGCCTTACCGCTATCGCCGCGAGGAAATCCAGGGCACCGGCTTGACTGGGCCTTATGCCCTCGCCGCGCGCGATATCCTTGCAAACAGCGAACGCATCACCATCGAAACGCGCGATCGCCTGCAATCGAACATCATCATCGAGCGCAGGAACCTGGTTCGTCATATCGATTATGACATCGATTACCTCGCAGGAACGCTGCGTTTCCGCGAACCTATCCTGTCGCGCTCCAGCGGTCTGAATCCGCAATTCATCATCGCCGAATATGAGGTGGATGGCATCGGCCAGCGCGTCAACAATGCCGGTGGCCGCGTCAAATGGCAGTCGCCGGACCAGAAACTGCAGATTGCTGCAACCGCTATCCATGACGAGACCGACACCGATAAAACCAATCTGGTAGGCGCCGATATCCGTTATCGCCCGACAACAAGCACCGAACTCCGCGCTGAATTTGCGGCAACCGATGGCAATGCCCGCGCTGGAAGCACAACTGCAGATGCCGGTGGCGCATCAGCTGTCCTTCTCGAAGCGGAACATCATGGATCGAAGCTCGACCTGCTTGCTTATTACCGTCGCCAATCAGCTAACTTCGGGGTGGGGCAGAATAATCGCAGCGAAGTTGGCACGGAAAAGATCGGTCTTGATGGTCGCTATCGCTTGACCGACAAGCTCTCGATTTCGGCTATCGGTTATCACGAAGATTATATCGAAACCGGTGCCCGCCGCATCGCAGCTTCCACCGAACTAGAATATCGGAACGAGAAGAGTTCGCTGCGCGCCGGGCTGACCCATGCAAATGACAAGCTTGCCGACGGCTCGACGAACAAATCAACGCTCGCACGGATTGCCGGTTCGCATAAGCTGACAGAGAAGCTTGAACTCGATGCGCAGACCGAATTTGCACTTGGCGGTCAGGACGAAAGTGTCGACTTCCCCGCCCGCCATCGCTTTGGCGCACGCTATGCGATCCGCAGCGATATCGCGCTGGTGGGAAGCTATGAGATTGCCAAGGGCGAAAATATCGATGCCCGCACCGCACGCATTGGTTTTGACCTTGCACCTTGGGCTGGGGGCCGGATCATCGCCAGCGCCAACCAGCAGGATATCGGCGAATTTGGCGGCCGTACCTTTGCATCTTATGGGCTCGCGCAATCATTCAAGATCAGTGACAAATGGTCGGTGGATTTCACTGTCGACGGCAACCAGACCGTGGGCGGCTTTGATCGGAGCGACGTTGTAAATCCGTTGCACCCTGTCGCATCAGGCGGTTTCCTGGGCAGCGACGGCACGCTGACCGAGGATTTCATCGCTGTTACCGGCGGCGCGAGCTATCATGGTGAGCGCTGGAGCTGGACTGGCCGTGCCGAGTGGCGCGACGGGGATACGACCCGGCGTTATGGCTTCACCAATGCCATTTTGCGCCAGATCGGTGAAGGCAAAGCCGTCGGCGGAGCGTTGAACTGGTTCAAGGCCAAGCAGGATGGCGGTGCAACGACGACGACCGCACAGGCTGAAATCAGCTGGGCGCACCGCCCCGCTGACAGCATGTGGTCATTCCTCAACAAGACCGAATATCGGTATGACGCCGTCAAGAATGCAACAGCCGGACTTCCTGGCCCGGTTGGCGGCGCGCCATTACTCGTCGATGGTGACGTCAAATCGACCCGCATCATCAACAGCCTGTCGTTGAACTACACCCCTGTCGACGAACGCGGTGGCAGCTTTATCGAACGTGGCGAATATGCCCTGTTCTGGGGAACGCGCTATAACAGCGACCGTTTTGGTGCCGACGATGTCAAAGGCTGGAGCAATGTCATCGGCGCTGACTTGCGCTTCGATCTATCAGACGTTGCCGATATCGGCGCGTCCGGAACGGCCCGTATCGGAACGAATGGCAAGAACATCGCCTGGTCGGGCGGACCGACGCTGACGGTTACACCATTCAAGAACGCCAATGTCACGCTGGGTTATAACTTCGTCGGCTTCGAGGATCGCGACTTCGAAGAAGCCCGCTACACCCGCAGCGGCCCCTTCCTGACGTTCAAGCTGAAGTTTGACCAGACCAGCTTCCAAGGTCTCGGTCTCTAATCCTCAATCGGCGAACAAAAGCACCGGCGTTTCGACGAGTTTCTTGAGCGCCTGCACATAGCTCGCCGCATCCCAGCCATCGACTACGCGATGATCGCAGCTGATTGACAGGTTCATCAGTTTGCGGGCTTCGATCGTGTCACCCACGAACATCGGCCGTTCGACAATCTTGTTCGGCCCGATGATGGCCACTTCTGGACGGTTGATAACCGGCGTAGTCGCAATTCCGCCAAGAGGGCCGAGCGATGTAACGGTCAAAGTCGAACCGGAAAGCTCCTCGCTCTTGGCGGAGCCGTTGCGCGCTGCCTCGGCAAGGCGGCCGATTTCACTCGCCAGCTGCCAAACATTCTTATCCTGCGCATCGCGGATGACTGGCACCATCAATCCGGCATCGGTCTGTGTTGCCATTCCCAAATGCACCGACCCATAGCGAGTCACCACGCCTGCCTCATCATCGTAGCGCGCGTTGATCATCGGGAAATCGGGCAGCGTTTTGCAAATCGCCACGATCAGGAAAGGCAGCATCGTCAGCTTCGGGCGGTTGCCGCGATTGGCGTTCAAATCCGCGCGCATCGCTTCGAGTGCAGTGACGTCAAATTCCTCGACATAGCTGAAATGCGGGATGTGGCGCTTTGACGCCGCCATATTTTCAGCAATTCGGCGGCGCATGCCGATTACCTTAACCACCTCATCCGCCCGCTTGGCAGATGCGCCGGGCGCGCGATAGCCCTGCCCTGATCCATAGCTCAAATAGGCATCGAGATCCGCATGGCGCACATGCCCGCCCGACGCCTTGACGTCATTAAGATCAACGCCAAGTTCCTTGGCGCGCGCCCTAACTGCAGGAGAAGCCGTGGTTTTTTCGCGGCTTTGCGCAGGAACGTCCTCAATCAAAACAGGCTTCACAACTTCGGCGGGCGCAGCAGGCTGAACCTCAACAGCGGCGATGGGCGCAACCGGCTCTGGCTCCGCTTTTGCCATTTGCGGTGCAGGCTTGGCGTCATCCTCCTCATTCCCGGCACCCTCGGTTTCGATCTCAACCAGCATCGAACCGATGGCGATGACGTCACCTTCCTCACCAGCAACCGCCGTTACCACGCCCGATACCGGGCTTTCCATTTCGACGGTCGCCTTGTCGGTCATCATATCTGCGATCGGCTGGTCCTCTTCGATCCGGTCGCCAACTTTTACATGCCAGGCGACAATCTCCGCCTCGGCGATGCCCTCACCAATATCGGGAAGCTTGAATGTGAATTTGCCCATGGCGTCAGTCCTTCATGATCTTTTCGATGGCGCTGCTGATGCGCACCGGGCCGGGAAAATAGGCCCATTCAAGGCTGTGGGGATAAGGCGTATCAAAGCCGGTGACCCGCTCGACCGCAGCTTCAAGGTGATAGAAGCACCGTTCCTGCACCAAAGCGGCCAGCTCCGCGCCAAATCCGCTGGTGCGGGTGGCTTCGTGTACAACCAAGCATCGACCTGTCTTTTTAACTGATTCTTCAATGGTTTCTACGTCCAATGGAAGAAGTGTTCTTAAATCGACAATCTCTGCATCGATGCCCATTTCGGCGACAACCGTCTGCACCACATGCACCATCGTGCCGTAGGTGAGGATGGTCAGCGCTTCGCCTTCGCGTACGATGCCAGCCTTGCCCAGTTCGATGCGATAATAGCCTTCGGGAACAGCGCTTGCCGCATGTTTCGACCACGGCTCTACCGGGCGGTCGTAATAGCCGCTGAATGGGCCATTATAGATGCGCTTGGGTTCGAAGAAGATTACCGGATCATTATCCTCGATTGCCGCAATCAGCAGCCCTTTGGCGTCATAAGGGTTCGACGGCACCACCGTCTTGATACCGCAGACATGGGTGAAAAGGCTCTCAGGCGATTGGCTGTGGGTCTGCCCGCCGAAAATGCCGCCACCAAATGGAGAGCGTACCGTCATCGGGCAGATGAAATCACCCGCAGAACGATAGCGCAGGCGAGCCGCCTCGCTCACCAACTGATCGAGACCGGGATAGATATAATCGGCAAACTGGATTTCAGGCACCGGCCGCAAGCCATAGGCTGCCATTCCGACCCCGGCACCAATGATGCCGCATTCGCTGATCGGCGTGTCGAATACGCGGGTCTTGCCATATTTCTTCTGCAGGCCGGCCGTCGCACGGAAAACGCCACCGAAATAGCCGATATCCTCGCCCATCAGGACGACATCGCGATCGCGCTCCAGCATGATATCGAGCGCATTGTTGATCGCTTCGATCATGTTCATGGTCTTTGTTTCCGACATCATTTCGGCTCCCATTCCGGGCCGAATTTGCGGTGCTGCTCCTCAATCATCTGCGCGCACTGCTCTTTCAGGTGCCAGGGCATTTCCTCGAACACATCTTCAAACATGGTTTCAAAGGGCTGGTGCATGCCATGGCCCAAAATGCCGTTCGCCTCGGCTTCCTTCTGGGACTTCTTCACAAACTCCGCCAATTCCTCGTGAAGTGCCTGGTGCTGTTCCTCGCTCCATTCACCAAGGCCGATCAGGTGCTTTTTCAACCGGTCAACAGGATCACCAAGCGGCCATTTCTCAAACTCTTTCGCAGCGCGATAGGCAGCCGGATCGTCCGAAGTGGAATGCCCTTCGGCGCGATAGGTGAAATATTCTATAAAGGTCGGGCCGTTATTGGTGCGCGCCCGGTCCGCGGCCCAACGCATTGCAGCGTAAACCGCCAGCGGATCGTTGCCATCAACCCGCAGCGAGGCAATGCCGTAGCCCAATCCGCGCGCGGCAAAGGTCGTACGCTCTCCACCGGCGATGCCTGAGAAGGATGAAATCGCCCATTGGTTGTTCACCACCTGCATGATGACAGGAGCATTATAAACCGCTGCAAAGGTCATCGCGCTGTGGAAGTCTCCTTCCGCAGTGGAACCTTCGCCGCACCAGACCGCAGAAATGCGCGTATCCCCGCGCGAAGCGCTGGCCATTGCCCAGCCTACGGCCTGCGGATATTGCGTCGCCAGATTGCCTGAAATGGTGAAAAAGCTGTGCTCCGGTGCCGAATACATGATCGGCAGCTGGCGTCCCTTGAGATGGTCCTGCCGGTTCGAATAGATCTGATTCATCATCTTCACGAGCGGATAGCCACGTGTGATGAGGATGCCTTGCTGGCGATAGCTGGGAAAGCACATGTCGTCGCCGGCTAGCGCCATGGCGGTTGCAACCGATGTCGCCTCTTCCCCGGTGGATTTCATGTAGAAGCTGGTTTTGCCCTGCCGCTGGGCACGGAACATCCGATCGTCGAATGCACGGGTCAGCATCATGTTGCGAAGCATCAGGCTCAACTGCTCTGCATCCAGCCCGGGGTTCCAGCTGCCTTTGGCCTGATGATCATCGTCGAGCACGCGAACCAGCCCATAAGCCAGCGCTCTTATATCGGCGGGCATCGAAGCCTCATCGGGGCGGGTGATCGCGTCGACCTCTGGAATGGCAATATCGCTGAAATCGGCTTCGTCGCCAGGGCGGAACTTTGGTTCCGGAATGTGCAGCCGCAAGGGTTCAAGATTGGACTTGGTGCCTGTCATCGCTTCCTCTCGTTCCCTTTACAGGGCTCTACGCGAATCACATTTGTTTGTTGTCCGCCCTTGTTATATTATTTCAGACTCCTTTTTAGGTCAATAACCCTGACCTAAACGGCGACAGGCGCGGAAATATGGGCTTGCGGGTGATAATCGAGGACTTCGAAATCCTCGATCTCATAACCAAAGATACTGTCCGGCTTGCGCAGTAAGTGCAATTTGGGTGCGCCCGAAGGGGTGCGGGACAATTGTTCTTCGACCAGTTCGCCATGGTTCAGATAGAGATGCACATCGCCGCCCTGCCAGATGAGTTCGCCGGGCTGGTATCCGCATTGGTCTGCCAGCATCCGGATCAGCATCGACGCTGCAAAGACATTGAAACCGAAGCCCAGGCCCAAATCGCATGAGCGCTGGAACAACAGCCCGCTCAACACGCCATCGGCGACGTGGAACTGGTAGGTTTTGTGGCAAGGCGGAAGCGCCATCTGGTCTAGCTCGGCTACATTCCAGCCTTCGAAGATATGCCTGCGCGAGCCTGGATTGTTCTTCAGGCTCTGCACCAACAGTTCAATCTGGTTGATGCCTTTCTGAGCACGACGATACAGCCCCTGCCCTGCATCCTCATATTTCGGCCAATTGACCCATTGCGCGCCATATACCGGTCCCAGGTCGCCCCATTTCTCGGCAAAGTTGATGTCGTCAACGATGCGCTGTTCGAAATCTTCCTGGCTGATCTGCTCGCCGGTTTCGCGGCGATACCGGTCTAACGGCCAATCGGTCCAGATACGCACCTTTTGTTTTAACAGGTTGCGGATATTTGTGTCACCGGTGAGGAACCAAAGCATCTCGCGCGCTGCTGTTTTCCAGAAGATGCGCTTGGTGGTCAGCAATGGAATGGCATTATTGGCCAGCGAGAAACGCATCGTTGCACCGAACAAAGACCGCGTACCCACGCCAGTCCTGTCTTCCTGCACCGTTCCCTCGGTCCAGATGCGCCGCATCAGGTCGAGATACTGGTCTTCATAATGGCTCATAAAGAGCGCCTTCCCCATCGAGTCTGTACATCACGAAGCTATTCGCAGATCGCCTCGGCGGCAATGGCCAGATTATTCTATCTTTACCCTTGAAAGGCTGGAAACGCCCTTCTATAGGCACCGCCTGCCTTGCCGGTCCTGGACCGGCTTTAAGCATCGGTCGGGGAATAGCTCAGCCTGGTAGAGCACTGTCTTCGGGAGGCAGGGGCCGGAGGTTCGAATCCTCTTTCCCCGACCATTTTATCAAACAATCAGACGAGCCCCGCCTGCGGCCTGCGTCTCTATGATGAGCGGCTCTGAACCATCAGGTGTGCGGTAATCGCGCTTTACCGCGGCAATGGCGTCGGACAGCTTTGCCTGTGGCAGGATGGCAACCACACAGCCCCCGAAGCCGCCGCCAGTCATGCGCACTCCCCCTTCAGGCCCAATCGCGCTTTGCAACAAGGCAACTAGACGATCGACAGGCTCGACGGTGATTTCGAAATCATCGCGCATGGAATCATGCGATTGCGCCATCAACCTGCCCATTTCCGATAGGTCTCCACGACTGAGCGCATTCGCCGCGGCCAGTGTACGCGCATTTTCCGTCACCACATGCCGCGCACGGCGGAACTGCACATCCGGGATGTTCTGCTTTTCAGCTAGAAGTTGGTCGAGGCCGACGTCGCGAAGCGCTTTTGCACTGAAATGCCGGGTGACATCGTCGCATTGCTGCCGACGATCATTATAGGCACTTTCCGCCAGCTCGCGGCGCACGCCAGAATGCACGATCAGTATCGACACGTCAGATGGGATCGCGACCGGCAGCGTCTCAAGCGAACGGCAATCGATCGAGAGAGCACGCCCTTCCTGAGCACAAGCCGAAACAAGCTGGTCCATGATGCCGCAGGCGCAGCCGACATGCACATTTTCGGCTCTTTGCGCCGCAAGGGCAATTTCGACCATGCCAAGAGCATCGAGACCGAATTGCGCTTTCAACGCCAGCCCAAGCGCAACCCCAAGCGAGGCGGACGAGGATAACCCTGCCCCCTGCGGCACATTGCCACTGATCGCCATATTTGCGCCGCTGAGCTGATAACCACTGTCCCGCAGCACCGCCGCCATGCCGCGCACATGCTTTGTCCATTCCAAATCCGGGCAATCGGCCATCGGAGAATCCGCGGAAAAGCTGTCCTCTGACGCAAGATCTGCCGCCATGACGTCAATCAAATCGCCCAACTTTGGGCCAATGGCCACCGCAGTGCCAAAGCCGATGGCGCAGGGCAGCACGAAGCCGTCATTATAGTCGGTATGTTCGCCGATCAGGTTCACCCGGCCCGGCGCGTAGGCGATATGCGCGGGCTCGTTACCGAAATGCTCGACAAAAGCCCTTCGTGCATTCTCGGCTGCAGAGGGATGCATCACTGATCCCCTGCCAGAAAATGCACTTGGCTCGTCTGTCGCAAAGCCGCCGCCGCTTGTTCGGGGGTCAGGTCCCTTTGCGCCTCTGCCAACATTTCAAAACCGACCATGAACTTGCGAACGCTCGCAGATCGCAAAAGCGGCGGATAGAAATGTGCGTGAAGCTGGACACCTGGATAGTCTCCGCCATCAAAAGGTGCGCCGTGCCAGCCCATCGAATAGGGGAAAGAGCATTGGAAAAGATTGTCGTAACGAATGGTAATCTCTTGCAATGCGACAGCGAGGTCGTTGCGCTGTGCGCGCTCGAGTTGTTGTAGCGAGGACACCGCAAATTTGGGCAGTAAAAGCAACTCAAATGGCCAGCTCGCCCACCAGGGAACTATTGCCATCCAATATTCGGTATCTACGACAACTCTCTCTTTTTTATATTTTTCTTGCGAAACAAGATCGAGCAAAAGCGGCGCTCCATGCGCTTTGAAATAGGCGACCTGATTGTCGGCTTCGGTAGCGATTTCATCGGGGACATGCCGTGTGGCCCACACCTGCCCATGCGGGTGCGGGTTGGAGCACCCCATCACACTACCCTTATTCTCGAAAACCTGCACCCAGGCGTGGTTCTGCGCCAATGCTTCGGTCTGTTCGGCCCAGACATCGACGATAGCCGCAATTTCATCGCATTCGAGCTGCGCCAGCGACTTCCCGTGATCCGGCGAAAAGCAGATCACCCTGCAAGTGCCAGAAGCGCTCTCGGACCGGAACAATCGTTCATTTTCTGCAGCAGCCGCATTCCCCTCAGGCAACAGCGCCGCAAAATCGTTTTCGAACACGTAAACGCCCGAATATTCGGGATTTATGGTGCCATTCGCACGTTCATTTCCGGCACATAAATAACAGTCAGGATCATGCGCCACTGTCTCCGGAACGGAAACCGCCTCCGCCTGCCCCAGCCATGGGCGTTGTGAACGGTGTGGCGAGACAAGAATCCACTTACCATTCAATGGGTTGAACCTGCGATGTGGTGACTGTTTCAAAACCCTGTCCTCTTCGAAACGAGCGACCACCATTGTTGGCGTAAAGCCCAAGCAATTCCAACCGACATAAGTTCGCATTTTACAAAAATAAATTGCGGTTAACCATTCGTTGACGATGCCTCGTTAACGCGGACAGCATGCATGCACGCATTGTCATCGTGGACGACCGGGCGACGAATCTTCGCATCTATGCGCAGTTCGTAGCAATGATGGGTTCGGACTATAGCTCTGTATGCTTCCAGAGTGCCGTAGAGGCGTTGGCCTGGCTCGACAATGAAACCCCCGACTTGCTGATTGTCGACTATCGCATGCCCGAAATGACAGGGGCCGATTTCATTCGCCGCATTCGCAGCCGCCCCGATAGCCACAACATTCCGGCTATCGTGATTACAGCCCGGCAAGATCGCGAATGCCGCATTGCTGCGCTGGACGCAGGTGCGACCGATTTCTTGCAAAGCCCCGTGACGCATGCCGAGTTCAAGGAACGTGCGGAGCTGCTCATCGGACAGCACCGCAAGCGCATCGAGCTTGAACAGCGCGCAACCATTTCCGCCGTAAGCAAAGAAGAGCGCAACGAACAAGTTGCCGGGAAATCGATGCTTGAGCAGATCATCGATACCACTCCGGTGATGATCGTCGCCACCGACCGCAACGGCAAAGTGCTGTTCATTAACAGTTACCAGTCTGCGATGCTTGGCCAGGAAACCGAAACGCTGATCGGGCGTTCGATTTCCGACATTCTCGAGCCGCAATTGGCGGAGCGCGAACAACGTCGCAACGCCCTGATTATCGAAGGTGCACCTTCGATCCCCAATTATGAAGAAGCCTATGTCAGCGATGGCGTTCAGCTGACTTTCCATTGCAACAAGTCGCCTTTGCTCAACAAGGACGGCCAGGTGATCGGGGTATTGACCTCTGCTGTCGATATCACGGCGCGCAAATTTGCCGAGGAACACCGTACCCATCTGGCGCTGCACGACTTGCTGACCGGATTGCCGAACCGCGCTTTGCTCGCTGAGCATATGCGCCAGACAATCGAAGAATGTAACAGCAGCCAATCCAAGGCGGCGCTGCTGCTCGTCGACCTTGATCGCTTCAAGGTCATCAATGACACCCGCGGACACCAGGCAGGCGACACCTTGTTGCGGCAGGTTTCCGAGCGGATAAGCAGCTCGCTCGACGCCAATGAACTCGCCGCACGCATTGGTGGCGACGAATTTGCGATCATCCTGCGCGATATCAAAAGCGTAGAGGATGTCAGCAGCAAGTGCCACCATCTGCTGAGCCAGATCGGCAAAAGCTATGCGATCGGCGATTCCGACCAATTGATTGGGGCGAGCATCGGGGTTGCGATGATCCCCGATGACAGCGATTCCCCCGATGAGCTGCTGCGCCTTGCCGACCTCGCCATGTATGAAGCGAAATCAAGCGGGCGTAATCGCCATTGCTTCTTCTCGCCCAAGCTGAACCAGATTGCGCAGTTCAATGCAGGCGTCGAAGCCGATCTTCGCCGCGCAATCGACAATGACGAACTGTTCCTCGAATATCAGCCGATCGTTGAAGCAAGCGACGCGAGCTATACCGGGCTTGAGGCGCTGCTCCGCTGGCAACATCCGGTGCGGGGCCGCTTGATGCCGAATGAATTCATGCGCGTCGCCAACGATTCCGGCCTTATCGATCGCATCGGCCAATGGGTCATAGACGCCGTTTGCCGTCAGATCTCGGAATTCAAGGCAGAAGGCATTCGCCTGCCCCATATCGCGATCAACATTTCCCCGCGTCAATTCCACGCGGGCAAATTGTGTGACGAAATACTCGGCAAGATTGCGCAATATGGCATTCAGCCTGGCCAGATTGTCGTCGAAATCACCGAAGAATTGCTGCTCGACCAAAGCGTGAAGTTGATGGAGCAGCTTCGCAGCCTGCGACGCAACGGCATCGAACTGTCGATTGACGATTTCGGAACCGGCTATTCATCGCTGCAATATCTGCGAGATCTGCCGGCCAATCGGCTCAAGATCGACCAGACATTCGTTTCGCGCATCGAACATTCGGCAACCGACCGTGCCATCATCTCCACCATCGGACACCTCGCCCACGCCTTGGGCATGCGGGTCGTGGCCGAAGGCGTGGAAAATGAAGCGCAGCGCATGTTGCTGCGTGCATCGGGTTGCGACGAACTGCAGGGCTATCTGTTCGGCCGATCGCTGACTGTCGACCAGTTGCGCGCAACATTCGGCCAAGCCGCGGCGGTGCAGCAATGAGGCGGCTTTTCGGAAAACGGGCACCACTGGCCCCTGAGCAGGAAATCCTGCTGAACCGCCTCGTCATGGGATCGGCATCGTGCCTGGCCGTCTATTTCCTGGCCTATAACAGCTTCATTCTTGCTGCCTTTGCGGTCTATCTGACGCTGAACGCGACCTTGTTCACAATGCGCCACAAAGGCATCTGGCCGGAAGAGCGCCGCTGGATCGCGGCCATCATGCTCGATGTCGGCATGGCTTTTGCCGTAATGATGCGGGCGACCGAGACGATGTCGTTCTTTTACCCGCT
>JALREL010000119.1 GCA_023262005.1 Sphingorhabdus sp.
GACCTTCTGGAAGATGATCTGCTTCGATGCCTGCGCCTGGATGCGGCCAAATTCGATCGGGGGCAGCGGATCGACGATAAAGTCGCCGATCGCGGCATCCTTCTGCAGCTTCTGCGCGCCCTTCAGGTCGACCTGCTTGAAATAATCGTCGACCGCTTCGACAACCTCGACAACACGCCACAGGCGAAGGTCGCCGGTCTGAGTGTCCAGCTTGGCACGAATATCGTTTTCAGCGCCATAACGGGCGCGCGCAGCGCGCTGGATGGCTTCTTCAAGCGCTTCGACGACGATCGCCTTGTCGATCATCTTTTCGCTGGCAACAGCATTGGCAATTGCAAGCAGTTCGGCCTTGTTGGCTGCAATCGGACTGGCCATGACTTTAGTCTTCCTGTTCTACGTCGGGGTTGTCTTCGTCGATTTCGTCGGCCCCGGCGCTGTTGAGCGGCGCAGTCGACGCAATCAGCCGGTCTGTCAAGACCAGCTTGGCGGAATGGATGTTGGAAAAGGCAATATTGTGTGTGGCGCCGGTGCGGTCGGTGATCGAAACATCCTCACCATTCACACCTGCGAGTTCACCACGAAACCGCTTCTGGTTTTCAATGGGCTCTAGGGCCTCAATCTTTGCCTCATGCCCTGCCCAATCGGCGAAATCCTTCAGGCGGGTCAGCGGACGGTCTATTCCGGGCGAGCTGACTTCTAGCCGATAGGCCTCTTCTATGGGGTCAAGCTCATCAAACAGATCCGAAATACGGTGCGACAGCGCCGCGCAATCGTCGATGACCAGCTGCCGCGTATCCGGGCGCTCTGCCATCACCTGCAACGTCGGCTCGTCCGAACCTTCTGCACCGCGATCAAACCACGCCACGCGCACGAGATCAAACCCCAAGGCTTTGGCCTCTGGCTCGATGATCTCAGCAAGTTTTTTCAAATCGGGCATGGTGTTCCAAATATGATATGGCATTGCGAATGACCGATTGCGCCGGCCCCTTTCGGCGCCAGCCCCTCCAGTGTTTCGCAATGTCGGGATAAACCCCATCTAGGCGGATACGCTGCCAAATGCAACCCTCTTGCCAATATAGCCCTGCATGAACATCTAATGCTGACAGATATAGAGGAGATCTCCCCATGATGCGTGCCTTGAGTTTGACCGTCGCCAGCTTCATCGCCGTTGCCTGTGCGCCTTCATCCGGAAATGCCGAAGCCTCGAACAGTGCCAAACCCTTTGAGGCTACTCCGGTGGCAACCTTTAACGAACCTTGGGCGATGACATTCGTTCCCGGAACGCCTTATGCGCTGATTACGGAAAAGAGCGGCAAGCTGAAGTTATGGCAAGCTGATGGTCCGGTTCGTGACGTTGCTGGTGTTCCTGCGGTTGATTATGGCGGCCAGGGCGGCTTCGGCGATGTGGTTGTTGCACCTGATTTCGCCAGTTCGAACATGGTGTACCTCAGTTGGGTAGAGGCAGGCACGAACGATACGCGCGGTGCGGTCGTTGGCCGGGCAAAGCTGGAGTATCAAGGCAGCCAGCCGAAACTGGTCGGGCTGCAGAAAATCTGGGAGCAGAACCCGAAAGTTACCGGGCGCGGCCATTATGGACATCGCCTCGCTTTCTCGCCTGACGGGAAATATCTCTTCATCGCTTCGGGCGAACGTCAGAAGTTCGATCCGGCACAGGATATGAACGGCAATTTGGGCAAGGTGCTGCGGATATTCCCCGATGGAAGCGTGCCGAAGGACAATCCCTTTTACGATTCTGCCAACCCGGTGAAATCTCAGATCTGGTCGCTGGGCCATCGCAATCCGCTGGGGCTTACCTTTGATGACAAAGGGCAGCTTTGGAACCAGGAGATGGGTCCTCGCCATGGTGACGAGCTTAACCTCGTCAAACCCGGCGCGAATTACGGCTATCCCAAGGCGTCCAATGGCGACCATTATGACGGGCGCGACATCCCCGATCATACGCCCAGCGATGGTTTTGAAGCACCCAAGGCCTTTTGGGTGCCTGCGATTTCACCCGGCGGCCTGATGTTCTACAATGGCGACTTGTTCCCAGCCTGGAAGGGGTCGTTGTTCATCGGCGGACTTGGCGGCGAGGCGCTTATCCGCGTGAGGGTGAATGGTGAAACTGTCGAGAAAGCCGATCACTGGCCCATGGACGCGCGCATCCGCGAAGTCGAACAGGGGCCCGACGGTGCAGTCTGGCTGCTTGAAGATGGCGGCGAAGGGCGCCTGCTGAAGCTGACGCCCAAGCCCTAACTGGCAGGATTTGTTCCGGCGAGGTCCGCAATGAAACTGCGGACCCGCTTGGCATTCACGCCAAGATCGCTGACGCCCACCCGGCTGATGGAGCGCATATCAACGATGCTTCCGGTGCCGTCCTCGGTCGGGCGAACACGAATAACAACATCATCCTTGAAACGAAAGAAGCGGGTGGTGTCGGTCGCTTCCATCCGACCCTCGATCGGGTCGGCGACCGCAATCTCCCAACCGCGGACTTTTGCGAGCCGCTCTGCTTTCGCAATCACCTCTGCGACGGGCATGGCAATACGGACGGAACGAATATCGCCATATGCTTTGCCATGAATGGCCGCCCAGCGTTGCAGCGGGTTCATACCTTTCATTTCGGGATCATCTTCACCCGGAATTTGATCGAGATTGTCTGCACGCACGGCCAGCATCCGGAATTGCGGTGGATCGGCTAGGTCGGTCGAGATGTCATGAATGGCCGGAACCGAGCGAGCGGTATAAACAAAGCTGAGGAGCCACAGTGCCAGCGCACCGCCCAACACCATTCCCGCCCATCGCAGCGGTCGAGCGGCCTTCCGGCCTTTGCGTTTCGCCCACCAGCCGGCAAACAATCCGCCAAATACTGCAAGCAGACCAGCACCAAATGCAATCATCAGCAGCTGGAAACCGAAACCGAATTCCCAAAGCCCCCAACCGGAACCAAGCCCTGCAAAAAGCGCAATTAGAACAGAGCCCAATCCCAGCCCGAAGATCAGCTTACCACCCCAGTTGGAAGGGGTTCCCGAACCGGTTGCGGGCGCAACAGCTGTCAACTCTTCAGCCAAAGTGGGTGCCGGCGTCGCGTCGGCGACTGGCGCCGGGGCTGCATTCTGGTTGGATTGCGGTTGTTCGTCATTCTGCATTTTGCCGGCTCCCCAAAATATCTGCGTGGTAAGCTAGCGCAAATCGATCGAATGCCAAAGTAAATCCAATCATGATGTTGCGCCGCATCCCGGCAAAAAACATGGACAAAAGTGCAGTCGGCTGACAAGGCCGCCCGCGATGACGATGGACCCCGCCCTGAAACGACGCGCGACGCGTTTCGTGCTGCTGACCGTGCTCATCTATTCGATGGGTTTCGGCATCATCATGCCTGTCCTGCCCGACCTGATCAAACATTTGGCGCATGTGGACTCTGCAGAGGCAGCTCGCATCGGTGCCTGGATCGGTGCGACCTACGGCCTTTTCCAGATCCTGTTGATGCCGGCTGTCGGCAATTTGGGTGACCGTTTCGGAAGGCGACCGGTGTTTCTTGTGTCGCTTTTCGCTTTCGGTTTCGACTTCCTGTTGATGGGCCTCGCCCCCAACATTGGCTGGCTTTTCGTCGGACGTGCGGTTGCCGGCGGCCTTGGAGCGGTTTTCGGGCCGGCCAACGCTGCGATGGCGGACATGTCTTCGCCGGAAGAACGTGCGGCTAGCTTTGGCAAGGTGGGCGCAGCCTTCGGCTTAGGCTTCATTTTCGGCCCCGTTATCGGCGGTTTGCTAGGCGATTTCGGGCCGCGTGTTCCGTTTTACGTTGCGGGCGCATTGGCCATCGCAAACGGCATTTATGGCTTTCTCGTCTTTCCGGAAACCATGCCCGAAGAAAAGCGGCGACCCTTTGAATGGAAACGCGCCAATCCGCTTGGAGCTTTCGCTTCGCTCGGCAAGATACCCGGCATTGTTCCGGTCGCGCTGATTTATTTCCTGTGGTCGCTGGCGGGTAACGTGTACCCCGCTAGTTGGTCCTTTTTTGCGCCCATCCAATATGGCTGGGATAGCGGAATGGTGGGTGTATCACTTGGATTGGTTGGCATATCGATGGCAGTGTTCCAAGCGGTTGTTATCCGCCGTTTCATTTCGCGTTTTGGCGAGCGGAAAACTGCCTATATCGGCATGATTTCGGGGATCAGCAGCTATCTTATCGTCGCTTTCGTGCCCTATGCGGGCATCATTTTGGTGTTGCTGTTGGTAAACGGTTTTTCGGGCATGGTGATGCCGGCACTGAACGCGATGATGTCGCAACGCGCCCCGGCGTCGCAGCAGGGCGAATTGCAGGGACTGATCGGATCACTCGCTGCCTTCAGCCTGATGATCGGGCAATTCTCCTACAATTACGCGCTAGCGGCCTTTACCGAAGCAGGCGCAGCAATCCGCTTCCCCGGGGCCCCTTATCTCTTGGCGGCGATTGCGGGGCTTGGCGCATTTGTCGCATTGACCATGTTGCGCAGGCGCCAATTGCCAGAGGCAATACCCGATGCCTGAACTGGTCCCTCTGGAACGGGTTGCATCCAAACAATTGGAACAATTGCTCGACGATGCCTTTGGAACCGATCGTTTCGGTCGCACAGCCTATTTGTTGCGCAAGCGCAGCAAGGCGATTTCAGCTTTGTCATTTGCGTTGGTGGAAAACGGCGTCCCCATTGGCAGCATCCAATGCTGGCCGGTTCGCATTGGCGATTTTCCCATAGTGCTGGTCGGTCCCGTCGCCGTTACCCCCAACCAGCAGGGAAAAGGGATCGGCCATCAATTGATGCATGCAATGCTTGAAGCCGCAGGAAAAATGGGGGAGCCTGTCATGGTGATGATAGGCGATCCCGAATATTATGAACGTTTCGGCTTCAATTCTTCGCAAACCGGTGGATGGACGCTTCCCGGACCTTGGGAACCCCGCCGCTTGCTCGCCCGAAATGCCAAGGGCCTGGCGGTTCCCACATCTGGAATGTTGGAGGAGGACGACCGTGCCCTATGATCCCCCTCCCCATCTCGCCGATCTCAGTCTGGCCCAGATAGCTGATCTGGTTGCTCAACGAAAACTGCCCCCGGTCGAGAATTGGTCTCCGGCCAAATCCGGCAATAGCGATATGCGGATCGCAGCCGATGGGCGCTGGTTCCATCAGGGCGGAGAGATTACGCGCCCCGCGATGGTGCGCGCCTTTTCCAGCCTGCTGCGGATCGAAACCGATGGAGGCTACGCGTTGGTCACACCGCAGGAGCGGCTTTCAATCGAAGTCGAAGACGTGCCTTTCATCGCAGTCGAAGCACAAATCCGGGGTGGCAGCATCGCCTTTCGCATAAACACCGACGATCTTGTGATTGCCGGCAACGATCATCCAATCGAAATGCGCAGTTATGATGGTGCGCAAGTTCCATATCTTTTGGTTCGCTCCGGCCTTTGGGCGCGTTGCGCGCGGCCCGTATATTATGACCTTGCCGAACGCGCACTTGAAGCTGATCCGGATAATCCCGGCCTCTGGAGCGAGGGTGTATTCTTCGCATTGGGTGCCGCGGAATGAGTTGGAAAAAGCAGTTCATTGACGCGCTGCATCCTTCGCGTGCCATAGAGATTGAAGACGAGCGCGCCTATCCTCGCCATAGCGGAGACTATCGCCACGCTGCGGTGCTGGTCCCCATTACCGACAGGCCAGACCCCGGCGTCATCCTGACGCGGCGCCCCGCCTGGCTGCGCAGCCATGCCGGCCAAGTCGCTTTCCCCGGTGGCAAGGTGGATCCGGAAGATGAAAGCGCAATCATCGCTGCCTTGCGCGAGGCGGAAGAGGAAATTGCCCTTCCCCGCCAACATGTCGAAATCCTTGGACCGGCAGACGACTATTATTCGGGAAGCGGATACCAGATCACGCCCGTGGTCGGCGTGGTCACGCCCGACTTGCCCCTTATTCCCAACCCCAGCGAAGTTGAGGAATGGTTTGAGGTACCGCTTGAGATATTGTTCGATCGTGCCAAGTACGCTCGCAGGCAAGTCGAATGGCAGGGGCAGATGCGCGAATATTACGACATGGACTGGGAAGGTCGTCGCATCTGGGGCGTCACTGCCGGAATCATTGCAAATCTATCACGCCGTCTGTTGGGTGAGCGTTGATGCAATTGCCCGATTCATCCTGGTTGCACGACCCCGCATTGGCCACTGTGGTGAAGGCCTTGCGGGTAGATGAACAACCACCGCGTGTCGTTGGCGGCGCGGTGCGCGACGCTCTGCTGGGTATCGAGGTTGCAGACGTCGATTTGGCAACGCCGCTGGAACCACTGGAAGTCAGCCGCCGACTGGAAGCTGCAGGGATAAAAGCCGTTCCTACCGGTATTGACCATGGTACGGTAACAGCCGTTGCCGATGGCCGTACTTTTGAAATCACGACCTTGCGCCGCGATGTATCGACCGACGGGCGTCGTGCGACAGTCGAATTTGCGACCGACTGGATGGAAGACGCCGCCCGCCGCGATTTCACGATCAATGCGCTGTATGCAGACCCCGAAACCCGGGAAATATTCGATTATTTCGGTGGCCTTGCTGATCTTGCCGACCATCATGTCCGATTTATAGGCGATGCCGAACAGCGTATCGCCGAAGATCATCTGCGCATCTTGCGCCTGTTTCGTTTCCACGCACGCTTCGGGCAAGGCGCAATCGATGCTGAGGCACTGGCTGCAGCAACAAAGCATTCCAGCAAATTGATGGCGTTATCGCGCGAGCGTATTGCGGACGAACTTCGCAAATTGCTGTCGGTTACAAATCCTGCGCAAGCCGTGCAGGCGATGCTCAACGCCGGGATATTCCATTCCTTCCTTCCCGAAATCCTGCCTGATGCCGGTCAAAAACTGGCGCATTTGGTAGAGCGGGAAATTGCCGTTGCGGCAACGCCATCCGTCGGACGCAGGTTAAGCGCAGTCTTGCCCGATGATACCGCTTTGGTCGAAAAAATTGCCGCAAGGCTGAAGCTATCAAACCGGTTACGAACCGACCTGATCCAATTGGCGGCACATCACGGATCAACGCTATCTGCCCGGCAACTCGCGTACGGTATCGGCATAGAAAATGCGCGCGACCTGGTCCTGCTCAGCTTTGCGGAGGATTGCTGGCGGGATGAAGTCGCGTCTTTGCAGGGATGGAATGTACCCGAATTCCCAATCAAGGGCGGCGATTTGATACAGAAAGGCCTACGTGCCGGACCTGTAGTGGCCAAGACTTTGCAGACTGCGGAAAAGCAATGGATAGCCGAACTGTTTCCTGCGGCATCACGCGCCGCGGAAATCGCCGATCAGTTGGTGGCAGAAGCTTTACGCGCCGAGAGAAATTCGTAAGCGGCGTCTGCAGTCAATGGCCGGGCGTAATAGTAGCCCTGACCGTTGGTGCAGCCCAACCCTCTAAGCCCACATTCCCCAAGTAAATCGCTGATTTTGCTGTCAGGATCTCAATATTTCCGATATAAATCATGGTGTTGATGGCCGTGAGGGGCGCGTTTGATGGATCACCCAGAGGGTGCGGGTTCGAA
>JALREL010000171.1 GCA_023262005.1 Sphingorhabdus sp.
GATTGCCGCGATGGCGCACCTGATCGCTCCGGCGCGGGATGTGCTCTATCTGGGGCGCGGGCCGGACTATCCGCTGGCCTTGGAAGGTGCGCTGAAGCTGAAGGAAATCAGCTATATCCACGCCGAAGGCTATGCTTCGGGTGAAATGAAGCACGGCCCGATCGCGTTGATCGACGAAGCAGTGCCGGTGATCGTCCTCGCGCCCAGCGGGCCGCTGTTCGAAAAGACCGTCAGCAACATGCAGGAAGTCCGCGCGCGTGGCGGCAAGATCGTGCTGATTTCGGATGCCGAGGGTCTGGCCGAGGCCGGTGAAGGCTGCCTCGCCACCATCGAAATGCCCTCGGTCCACCCGCTGATCGCGCCGCTTGTCTATGCGGTGCCGGTGCAGCTGCTCGCTTACCATGTCGCCTGCGCGAAGGGCACCGATGTGGACCAGCCGAGGAATTTGGCGAAGTCGGTTACGGTGGAGTAGCAACTACCCCTTTGGCATCTGCCCTTTTTGTGTATCCTGCCGGGTGATTCTGTCGCGCTGTAACCGGCGCGGCTGGATCAAGGGGAGAGGAAACACATGAAATACGATTATGACGTCATCATCATCGGTGCGGGTATGGCGGGCATGTACATGCTCCACAAGCTGCGCGAGGTTGGCCTGAGTGCGAAGGTTTTTGAGGCCGGGCATGATGTTGGCGGAACCTGGTACTGGAACCGCTATCCCGGCGCCCGGGTGGATATCGAGAGCCAGGAATATAGTTTTTCCTTCAGCCCCGAGCTGGAAGAGGAATGGGTCTGGACCGAGCGTTATGCCAGCCAGCCCGAAATCCTGCGTTACCTGAATCATGTAGCCGACCGTTTTGACCTGCGCCGCGATATCCAGTTCAATTCACGGGTGGAATCGGCGCATTATGATGCTGCCAACCATCTGTGGCGGGTCGATACCGAAAATGGGGACAGCGTCCATGCCCGCTTCTGCGTTTCGGCGACGGGTTGCCTTTCGGTTCCCAATGAACCCAATTTCCCCGGGCAGGAGCGCTTTGCCGGGCCGACCTACCACACCGGCCGCTGGCCGCATGAGGGCGTCGATCTTTCAGGCAAGCGCGTTGCGATCATCGGTACGGGTTCGTCGTCGATCCAGTCGATCACCGAAATTGCGGGGCAGGTGGGGCAGTTGTACGTCTTCCAGCGCACCCCAAATTTCAGCGTGCCCGCGCACAATGGTCCGGCCAATCCGGAGGTCCGCAAGAATTGGCTAGCCAACCGTGCGGAAAACCGGATGGCGCAGCGGCAGACGCTGGGCGGGTTCCTCTCGTCGGTACCCAATGAACAAAAAGCCTCGGAAACCGGCGATAATGAGCGCCGCAAGGTCTATGAAGAACGCTGGGCCGAAGGTGGATTTGCCATATTGGGGGCATTCGCCGACCAATCGTCCGATCCGGCCTCCAACGCCCTCGTCGCGCAGTTCGCTGCGGAGAAAATCCGCGAAATCGTACGCGATCCCAAGGTCGCGGAAAAGCTGACGCCGAAAGACTATCCCTTCGGAGCAAAGCGTCTGTGCGTCGACACCGGCTATTACCAGAATTTCAACCGGCCCAATGTCGAACTTGTCGACCTCAATGAAACCCCGCTCGATACGATCACCGAAAAGGGTGTCGCGACCAGCGAGAAGGAATATGAGGTCGATGCGATCATCTTTGCCATCGGCTTTGATGCGATGACCGGTGCGTTGACCCGCATGGATATCCGGGGCCGAGAAGGGCGCACTTTGGTCGATAGCTGGGCCGAAGGGCCAAAGACCTATCTGGGTATCATGGTGTCAGGCTTCCCCAACCTGTTCACGATTACCGGCCCGGGCAGTCCGTCGGTGCTGTCGAACATGGTGGTGTCGATTGAGCAGCATGTCGAATGGCTGGCCGACTTGTTCGTGTTCATGCGCGACAGCAACATGGTCGAGATCGAACCCACCGCACATGCACAGGAATTCTGGGTCGAGCATGTGAATGAGGTGTCGAACTACACCGTCTATAACTACGCCAACAGCTGGTATCTTGGCGCCAACATTCCGGGTAAGCCGCGCGTGTTCATGCCCTATGCCGGCGGCGTCGGGGCGTATCGCGACCTGTGTGCGGCGATCGCGGCCAATGCCTATATGGGCTTCAAACTGAAACTGGCGGATCAGGGATAGCGCGTCGGCCTTGAAACAAGGCCGGCTATTCGCCATCACCGCTGTCTCGGAGGTAATGGCCATTGGGATTCTTTGCGCGCCTTTTCCGGCGAAAGCCGAAGCGGTTGGCACTGCCACCGCCGCATGCGCCTGCGTCCAGCCAATGGCCGCCGCCACCGATTTCTTCACCGCCGCAATATAGGGCGTTCGACAGCACGCCTGCTTTTCCCGATCCGGTGCAGGAAACGCCTGCATGGATGAAATATCCGGCATCGGGGCAGCGCGGCCACATCATAGTCTTTGCCAATGAAAAGGGCGGCGTAGGCAAATCTACAAGCGCCTTCCACACCTGCATCGCCTTGTGCAATGCGGGGGAGAGCGTTGCCGCGCTCGACGTCGACCTGCGGCAATTGACGCTGCACCATGCGCTATGGGCGCGGCAGGAAAGCGAGCGCGAATATGGGGTGAGACTGCCCGGACCGGAGCAGATTTTGCTCGCCCAGCAGAATGAGAATGAGCTGGAGGAAAAGCTGCGCATGGCGCGCATCCACCATGACTTTATCATCATCGATGTTGGTGGGCATGACTCGCCGATCGCGCGCAAGGCGATCTTCATGGCGGATACGATCATCACGCCGGTGAACGACAGTTTCATCGATCTCGACATGCTCGGCCGTATCGATCCGCGCACCGGAGAGCTCCGCACGCTCGGCAATTTTGCCCGGCTGGTCGAGCATCTGAAGGAACCGGGCATGGCGATCCGCCCGAAGGCGCTCGATTGGGTGGTGATGCAGAACCGCTCGCGCAACTTCGCCACCAAGAATGAACGCAAGGTGCTCGACGCGCTGGAAAAGATTGCACCGGTCGCCGGTTTCCGGCTGGTACCGGGCCTTCGCGAACGGGTCACCTATCGCGAGCTGTTTCCGATGGGGCTGACTTTGTTCGACCTTGAGGCGATACCCGAACTCGGCAAGCCCCAACCCAATGCGCGTGAGGAAATCTGGGCTATGCTGCGCGCGCTCAACCTGCCGAGCGCTGCATTGAACAAGGCGATTGCACCCGCCGCCGCCGACGGGTCGAGCTAACCCCATCTACGCTTTTGTGGTTCAGGTGATGGCCTTGCCGGTCTCCGCAAGGATGAGCGCCGCGGTTTCCTCAATCGTTCCCGTGACCAGCAGGGGTGAGCCGCCGACGATGCCGATCTGGGTTTGGCCATTTTCGGCGGTGCGCAGCCATGCGATGTTCGATGCGACGACGAGGTAATTGCCGCCGCGCGATTGAAGGGTAATGAATTTCATGGGAACTACTCCTGACACCTGCGGCTATAGGCGCGAAGTCTGTTCGAGTGATTAACGGGGACATGAATAACGCATCGGCGCTTGACGCGGCACGGGTGCAGGGTGACAACAGGGCATGGGCAAGGAAGGCTTGATCACCGGCGGGTGCCATTGCGGCGCGGTGCGTTTCGGCTTCACATTGCCCAGCACGCAGGTCGAACTGCTCGACTGCAATTGTTCGATCTGCAGCCGCACCGGATTTTTGCACCTGATCGTGCCGCATCGCGATTTCGAATTGCAGACACCGCGCGCAGCGCTGACTTCCTATCGCTTTGGTACCGGCGCGGCAGAGCATTTGTTTTGCACGATTTGCGGGGTCAAATCATTCTACCAGCCGCGATCGCATCCCGAAGCATGGAGCGTCAATTACCGCTGCCTTGATCCCGGGCATGGCATTGAGCCTTTGATCCGCTCCTTTGACGGCCAAAACTGGGATGCGGCCCGCGCGAATTTGGAGTAACCTGCCGCGATGATCCTGATCGGCCAATATGACTCGCCTTTTGTCCGTCGAGTCGCCATCGCGATGGCACTTTACGGCATCGATTATGAGCATCGCACCTGGTCGGTATTCGGCGATGCCGATCGATTGGCAGAGATCAATCCGCTGCGCCGCGTGCCGACACTGGTCTGCGACGACGGGGTGGCGCTGATGGAAAGCCATTTGATACTGGACTATTTGGATGAATGCGCAGGCGCCGACCGCGCGCTGATTGCCCCGTCTGGCCCGGCACGGCGCGATGCCTTGCGCATATGTGCCCTGGCATGCGGAATTGCCGACAAGGCAGTCAGCCTGTTCTACGAGATGAAACTGCACGATGTGGCGTCCGACGTCTGGATCGATCGCTGCCGCGCGCAGATTGGTGGCGCGCTTGCCATGCTGGAGAGCGAGCGGGCTGCGCAGTCGACCCCCTATTGGGGAGGTGCGATGATCGGCCATGCCGATATCGCCACGGCCTGCGCACTCCGCTTTGTTGGCGAAGCGCATCCCGGCGTGATTGACCGGACGGCGGTTCCGGCGTTGGCCGATCTGGCCGATCGGTGCGAAGCGATGGAAGTTTTCCAGACGATTTGCCAACCCTTCAATCCGCCAGCCTGAGCGATGGAGGCGAGCATGCTCAAAATTGTGATCATCGTCGTGTTGCTTCTGGTTGCCGTGCACCTGTTGCTTTACGGTTATCTCCAGCGCCGGATTGACGCTGCCAAACGCGAAAAGGATCAACAGAATGACGGATAATCCCTGCGCCACGGTCGAAAGCTCTGAGGGGACTTACTCCCAGTTGATCAAGGCGCGGGTGCATCAATGGGCGGCGGGAGAGCCCAAAGATGTCGGAGGCACGGACAATGGCCCAACGCCCTATGAACTGCTGCTGTCGGCGCTGGGTGCATGCACCTCGATCACGCTCGAAATGTATGCTGCACGCAAGGGCTGGCCGCTCGAAAAGGTGCATGTGACGCTTGAGCATTCGAAGGAGGAACGGGCCGGCGAGAATGACGGCAAGCCCGTCGACATGATCGACCGCGTTGTCCGCCTGGAAGGGCCACTCAATGATGAACAGCGGGCAAAGCTGATAGAGATCGCCGAGAAATGCCCGGTACATCGGACACTGACCAACCAGATCAATATCAACACATTGCTGGGCTAGGGGTGATTACAGCCTCGACAGCCGCAGTGCCTTGCGATCCTTGCCCATCCAGGCCTTGTCGAGCGCGTTCAATGTGCCGCGCATGGCCGGCTTGTCACCAAGGCGCCGTTGTGCCTCAGCGAGCCCGTATAGCGCCCAGCCATTATTCGGCGATTTGACGAGCGCGGACAGGAAGCTTTGGCGCGCGGCGGCAGCATCGCCCATTGCAAGCTGCGCCGCCCCCAGCGATTGGCGCACCGGATAATACCAATAAGGCGGCTCCATATAGGGAATGCGGCTCTCGATTTCGGTGGCCGTCGTGTAATGTGCCACCGCGTCCTGATATCGTTTCTGGCTATAGGCGATGCGTCCCTGCGCAACTTCTTCGGCAAGCAGCAACAGATCCGGCGCAGGAACGCCCGCCGCAACCATCGGGGCAAAATCGACCGTTTCACGCAATTTGCGGATTTCGGCAATTTCGCGATTGGTCGCAGCGGCATCGGCCTTCATCGCCGCCGCGATTGCGCGTGAATAATGCCACATCGCCGTCGCATAAGGCAGCCTTGTATCGGGCGCCGGCTGGGCCAAGATTTCGGTGGCAGAGCTGAATTGCGCATGCGCGAAATAGGGGGCGGCGTAGATCACCTGCACCCATGGCAAAGCCATCGCAACTTCGACACCTAAAATGCCGCTCAGCCGCTTTGATTGTTCTAGCGCGACATCCTTTGCGCCGCCCATTTGCGCCGACATGACGATGAAATGTACATTATGCGGGTAATAGCCAAATCGGTAGATGCCCGAGTCATCAGATTGCGCAAACCATGCCTCGTCAGCCTTGGCAGCTGCCACATTGGCATCGATCGAATGCTTATATCTGCCGATGAGGTGGTAGAGGTGCGCCGGCATGTGGACCAGATGGCCCGAGCCGGGCATCAATGGTTTGGCCAGCCGGTCGGCGGCAGCCTCCGCCTTTGCCGGTTCGCTCGAGGATTCCATCAGGTGGATGTAGAGGTGAATGGCTTGAGGATGTTCCGGATTGCGCGCCAGCACCGTTTCAATCAGGCCTACCGCTTTTCCAATATCGCCTTTTGACCGGCCATCGACCTCCCAATAATCCCAGGGGCGGGTGTTCATGATCGATTCCGCGGTGAGCGCGGCGATATCGTCATTGCCTGGGAAGCGCTGTGCCAACATCTGCATCGCATTGGCATAAGCCAAATCGAGTGCCGCCCGGTCGGCATTGCTATCGGGGCTGTACCGGACGGGAAGCGTTTCGATCAGGGCGCGTTCCCAATCTGCCGCCTTGGCCCGTAATTGCATCGCGCGTTCAACCGCGACCATCGTGCGGGCGATGCTTTCGGTATCCATTGGGGCGTTGATATTGGGGCCATAGGCATAGGCCTCTCCCCAGAAACACATCGCACATTCGGGATCGAGCTTTTGCGCTGCGCGGAATGATCGGATCGCGCCTTCATGGTTGAAGCCGTAGGTCAGCGCGAGGCCCTGGTTGAAAAACTGCCGGGCCTTTTCGTTGCTGGTTCCGATGGGCATGCTGACTTTTTCGAGACCCCGGATCAGCGGCACTGCACCTGCTGCCGGGCTGGCCTTTTGCGCATATTCATAGGCCATGCGGTATTGAGCTGGACTCAGCCGCATCGGGCTTTGCGCCAATCGCTGGCCGCAAATCGATCCGAGCGCTTTCAGGCTGTCAAATACGGGTTCGTATCGCGAACTCGCCGCTGGGGCGGTTGCGAGCAAGACGATCGGAGCTGCTGTGAAAAGCAATGAGCGCGCAAAAGACTTCATGGAAAATCCCCCATTCAGCGAATGTTTTGCGAACCCGTTATGTTAAGACTAACTGAAGCAGGCGCGTAATGCAAACTTGTAACGGCTTGTATGGTTTGCGGCAGAACCGGTTCGGTCAGCCCATGTCGCTGCGGCTTGATTTGCCCTGTTTGCACTTCTATACCGCCGCTCTAGACGTCAGCGGCCTCCTAGGGGGCCGCTTTTCGCTTTTTGGCTAAACGGAAAGGACCCAGCCATGTCGATCACCCCCTTGATGCCCGTCTATCCCCGTTGCGGGTTCCGGCCGGTGCGAGGCGAAGGTGCCTGGCTCATTTCCGAAGACGGCCGCCGCGCGCTTGATTTCGCCAGCGGCATTGCAGTCAACCTTTTGGGCCATGGCCATCCGCACCTGACCAAGGCGATCCAGGAACAGGCAGCGACGCTGATGCATGTGTCGAACCTGTATGGCAGCCCGCAGGGCGAGGCGTTTGCGCAGCGCTTGGTGGATACCACTTTCGCTGACACCGTCTTTTTCACCAATTCCGGTGCCGAGGCTGTCGAATGCGCGATCAAGACTGCGCGCGCCTATCACCAGTCGGTCGGCAACGATCATAAATATGAACTGATCACTTTCAAAAATGCGTTCCATGGCCGCACAATGGCAACCATTTCGGCAAGCAATCAGGAGAAGATGCACAAGGGCTTCCTGCCGCTGTTGCAGGGCTTCAAATATGTCGATTTCGACGATCTGGAAGGTGCGAAGGCAGCGATGGGGCCGAACACGGCGGGCTTCCTCGTCGAACCCATCCAGGGCGAAGGCGGCATCCGCCCAGCTTCGGATGAATTCATGCAGGGCCTGCGCAAGCTGGCGGACGAACATGACCTGATGCTGATCCTCGACGAGGTGCAGTGCGGCGTCGCGCGCACAGGCGCGCTTTACGCGCATGAACTATATGGCATCACCCCGGATATCATGGCCTCGGCCAAGGGCATTGGCGGCGGCTTTCCATTCGGCGCATGCCTTGCCACCGAAAAGGCGGCGCGCGGCATGGTCGTCGGCACGCATGGTTCAACCTATGGCGGCAACCCGCTCGCCATGGCTGCCGGACAGGCGGTTTGGGATGTTGTCGCGAATGACGAGTTTCTCGCGCAGGTTCGCACCACGGGCGAAAAACTGCGTACGGCGATCGAGCAGTTCATCGGCAACTATCCCGACCTGTTCACCGGCGTGCGCGGCAAGGGCCTGATGCTCGGCGTGATGATGACGCATGAGGCGCGTGCTTTTGTGGCGCATCTGCGCGACAATCACGGCTTGCTGACAGTGGCTGCCGGCGACAACACCTTCCGCGTGCTGCCGCCGCTCAACATCGACGAAAGCCATATCGCGACCTTCATGGAAAAATTGTCGGCGGGCGCTGCCGACTATGTCCGGCCAGAGGCATGACCCGGCATTTCCTCAATCTCGCTGATGCGGGGGCGGATGCCATTGCGGCGATGATCAACGATGCGATCGACCGCAAGGCAGCGCGTGCAGGCTGGCCCAAGGGCAAGGTAGATGCCGATGCGCCGCTCGCCGGCCATACGCTGGGCATGATATTCGAGAAGAATTCGACCCGCACCCGTGCCTCTTTCGAAATGGCGATCAGGCAACTGGGGGGCGACAGCATGTTCATGGCCTCTGGCCAGATGCAGCTTGGCCGTGGTGAAACCATCGCCGATACCGCGCGCGTGCTTTCGCGCTATGTCGATGCGATCATGATCCGCACCGATGACCATGCCAAGATCGAGGAACTGGCGGCTTATTCGAGCGTGCCGGTAATCAATGGCCTGACCGACCTGTCGCACCCCTGCCAGATCGTCGCCGACCTGTTGACTTTGGTCGAGCATGGCAAGGCGCTGCCGGGGCTGGAGCTTGCCTGGCTGGGCGATGGCAACAATGTGCTCAATTCGATCGTTGAAGCCGCCGGGTTGATGAAGTTCAACGTGCGGATCGGCGTGCCGCAAGGCTATGACAGCGATGCGACCTTCATCGTGGAGGCTCGCGCCAGAGGGGCGAACATCACGATAACCCGCGACGCCACAGAGGCCGTGGCGGGTGCTGACGTTGTCGTCACCGACACCTGGGTGTCGATGGGCCAGGAACATGCACATAACAAGATTGCTGCGATGATGCCCTATCAGGTCAATGAACGGTTGATGGCAGGGGCAAAGGCCGATGCCAAATTCCTGCACTGCCTGCCAGCGCATCGGGGCGAAGAGGCGACCGACGATGTCCTTGATGGCCCGCAGTCGGTGATCTGGGATGAAGCGGAAAACCGCCTCCACGCCCAGAAATCGATCCTGCTCTGGTGCTTTGGCAAGATCTGATGGCTGCACAGTCGGAAACGCGTTGCGACCAGCCTTTGCGCTTTTCGATTCCGGCGCTGAATGCGCGCGGGCGGCTGGTGCGGCTCGATGCCGTGCTTAACGATGTGCTGTCGGCGCATGCCTATCCTCCTTCGGTTGAAAAGATCCTTGCCGAAGCGCTCGTGCTCACATCCTTGCTTGGCACCACGCTGAAGGAACGCGAAGGCCAGTTGACGATCCAGGCGCAGACCGAAAATGGCCCGATTTCGCTGCTCGTCTGCGATTATATCGACGGCGCAGTGCGCGGATATGCGCAATTCGACATGGCCCGCCTTGCCGCGGTGCCGGCCGATCCCAACCTGTTCGCGCTATTCGGCAAAGGCTATCTCGCGGTCACGTTCGACCGGCCGCTTCCCGAAGCCGAAGGTGGCGGGCGTTATCAGGGGATTGTCCCGCTCGAAGGAGCCAATCTTTCCGAAGCGGCGATGCAATATTTCGACCAGTCGGAACAGATCCCGACTTTCATTCGCATTGCGATCAGCCATGTCGATGGACGCTGCATCGCCGGTGGCATGCTCGTGCAACATCTTCCCGATGGCGAAGAGGGGCGCGAACGCATTGCCGCGCGCGGCGACCATCCGGATTGGGAGCATGTCCGCATCCTTTCTGAAACAGTGAAGCCGGAAGAGCTGGCCGATCCGGCGTTGCCTCTGGAAGAAATTGCCTGGCGCCTTTTCCACGACGAGGATGAGGTTCGCATATCCGAAGGCCAGTATATGTCGAAAGGATGCCGCTGCGATCCGGACCATATCCGGGACGTTATTGCCCGTTTCCCCGCCAGCGAACGTGCCGAAATGGCCGACGATGCTGGCGATATCGTCGTCAACTGCGAGTTCTGCTCGCGCAAATTTCCGATCAGTCTGGTCAGCCTCAACAACTGAATTTTCGTGTCATTCAGCCGCGATTAACCAGATTCATGTCATTCGTCGTTCATACACAACGCCTTATCGGACGCATCGTTACAATCTGACGTCTATAGTCGAACAACATAAGATCGGGTCGGGTCGCTGGGGAAAGTGAAACGACGGAACGCACGCTATGAAATTTTCCAATATCAGGCTGGTTGCCGCCACGTTGCTGGCGGCGGGCGCAGGAGCGGCAGGATTTGCTGCGCAGGCCGATGCACCGGACCTGCTGCAAACGCTCGAGCGCGGACTATGGCAGTTCAGGGCGGTTGGCGGCGGTGCCTCGACCATCGCGACGAACCAGCTCTGCCTTGGTGAGCCCCGCCAGCTCGTGCAAATCCAGCATGGCAATTCTGCGCAGTGCAGCCACTTTGTCGTCCGCACCAGTGAAACCTCGGTTACCATCAGCTATACTTGCAAGGGTGCGGGGCAGGGCCTGACGACGATCCGCAAGGAATCGCCGCGCCTGATCCAGATCCAGTCGCAGGGTATTCGCAACGGCGCGCCTTTTTCATTCTCGGTCGAAGGTCGCCGCACGGGTACTTGCCCGCGTTAAGCCTATTTTAACCATGATTTGCTAAAAGGGGATTGTGCCATTGATATTGGGCACGCTTTCCTCCCTAACTGGCTATATGCCATACTGGGCCGTTCCTCCGGGAGCGGCCCTTTTCTATGCCGTGACGTTGGTCGAAAAGCGAAACAAGGGCTTCATGCGGCCGTAAAATCGCGCTAGACATTGGCCATGGCCGTACTCGAACTGGGTGACCAGCCCTTCTTTTCCGACAAGAACAGGGCGTTCTGGAACCTGCACAGCGCAGGCTGGGGCGGGGCGGCGTTGGTCCGCAGCGCGTCGACAATTGCCAACGGGCAACCGTTCAGCGCGCTCGTCCCCGTATTGATTTCGGCCGTCACCGGCTTTTCGGTTTCGCTGATCCTTTCGGTTGTTTTCCGCAACGTCATTGATCGGCGTCCGATCCTGACCTGGGGCGTCACCGGCGTCTCGGTGATCCTCGCCACCTTGATCTACGCCTATATCGACGTCTGGGTGCTGCAGACGATCCGCGAAGGAGCGGATGAAACGCCTTTCGCCCAATTGATGGTCGGCGCGATCTTCATCAACGGCGTTTTGCTCGTGGCCTGGTCGGCGCTGTATTATGCGATCAACTATTTCGTCCGAGCGGAAGAGCAAGCGGACCAGCTTTTGCGACTCGAGGCCGCGGCGACCAGCGCCCAGCTCACCATGCTGCGCTACCAGCTCAATCCGCATTTCCTGTTCAACACATTGAACAGCATTTCGACCCTGGTGCTGCTCAAGCAGACCGAGCAGGCCAATGCGATGCTGTCGCGGCTATCATCATTCCTGCGTTTCACCTTGATCAACGAGACCACGGCAAAGGTTTCGCTGGCCAGCGAAGTCGAAACGCTCAAACTCTATCTCGATATCGAGAAAATGCGGTTCGAGGATCGGTTGCGCACCGAATTCGATATTGAGGATAGCGTGAAAGATGCGCTGGTACCTTCATTGTTGCTGCAACCATTGGTCGAGAATGCGATTAAATATGCGGTGACGCCGCAGGAAGAGGGCGCGGATATCTCGATCAACGCCCGCCGGATTGGCGAGCGGGTGCGAATAATCGTGTCGGATTCGGGGCCGGGGTTGCAGGGGAGCACTCCAGACCCCAAATTGTCTACAGGGGTAGGCATGGCAAATACGCGCGAGCGTTTGTTGCAGGCCTATGGCGATGAGCAGCGCTTTGACAGTTATACAAGGAGCGGTGGGGGATTTGAGGTAGTGATCGAATTTCCCTACCAGACCGAAAACAGCGGGGGCGAAACAAAAGCCATCGGCGCACCAGCATCAGCGGGCGTCGGTGTTCAAGGAGCAGTAACCGCATGACTATCCGCACAATCCTCGTCGACGACGAGAAATTGGCAACCCAAGGCCTCCAACTCCGCTTGGAAGCCTTTGACGATGTCGAAATCGTCGCAACCTGCCTCAACGGACGGGAGGCGATCCGCAAGATCAAGACGTTGAAACCTGACTTGGTCTTCCTTGACATCCAGATGCCCGGCTTTGACGGCTTTTCGGTGGTGCAGGGGGTTATGGATATAGATCCGCCGCTGTTCGTCTTTGTCACTGCCTATAGCGAGCACGCAATCAAGGCGTTCGAGGCGCAGGCTGTCGATTATCTGATGAAGCCGGTCGAACCCGATCGGCTTGCCGATACGATGGAGCGCGTCCGTCAGCGCCTTGCCGACAAACGTACCGCTGAAGAAGTGGAGCGGCTGCGCAATGTGATCAGCGAAGTTGCGCCTGAGGCCGCCGAAAACCTGCCGCCAGCGGAGGAAGAGGTTTCGAGCGGTCGGTTCGAGAAGCTGATCAACGTCAAGGATCGCGGCCAGATTTTCCGCGTCGATGTCGACACGATCGAGCGTATCGAGGCAGCGGGCGACTATATGTGCATCATCACTGCTGACAATTCGCTGATCCTGCGCGAAACGATGAAGGACCTCGAAAAGCGCCTCGACCCGC
>JALREL010000082.1 GCA_023262005.1 Sphingorhabdus sp.
CAATTCTTCGCGTGCTTCATCGATACCGGCAACCTCGTCAAAAGTGACGCGGCCGTGCTTCTCGGTCAGCATCTTGGCCTTGGATTTACCAAAGCCCATCGCACCGCCGGCGCCGCCGCCCTTTTGCATCTGCCGCAGCACGAAGAAAGCGATGCCGAGGATGAGCAGGAAGGGCAGTGCCTGGTAAAGCAGGATCAACCAAAGGCTCGGCTGTTCTTCGGGCTTACCCTGAACATCGACACCCTTTTCATCGAGCAGCTTGTACAGCTCGGTATCGCCTTGGATGGGAACGGTGACGATTTGCTCGCCATTTGAAAGCTCGCCGGTGATGCGGTCGGGCGAAATCGCGACCGACTTGACCTCTCCCGCTTCAATCTTGTCGCGGAAGTTGGAATAGCTGATGCCTGTCGAGGCAGAGCTGCCTCCGCCGCTAAAAATCGAAACCACGAGCAGCAAAGCCACCATGATTCCGGCCCAAATCATCAGATTGCGGGCGAGGGGGTTGCCTTTGGGTTCCTGTTCGTCGTTCATCATGGTCTTCCAATGAAGGGAGAAATACCTGCCTAATGTAGGTTGCAAAAGGTGAATGGCAATATAAGGCTTTTGCCGAAACGTGCGAAAAATCCGATTTCAGTGATGGTTTTGGCCTCTAGGGGGCGCGGGTTGGATACGCCAAAGCGATCCACCACTGCACAACAGATCGCCAATCGTCATTTTCCCGCCGCTTTGCAGCGTCTCCAGCGCACGATCGATGGTGTCGCCACGAGGCGTGATACCTGAATCCTGGCTTTGCAGGGCGCGGATCAGCAGCCGTCGTACGAGCTCAATCGGAAGGCCCGATGGATCGAGGGTCGCGCCCTGTTCGGTTGCGACAAGCCGCTCGGGCTCAAGCTTCGCTGCCATCCATTCAAGCGCTTCGTGCGATTGGCGCAATGCCGCCACTGTTCGCGCAATGCGCGTCGCACTCATCAGCGGCGGGGCTGACTGCAACCAGTTGCGCACCTGCACCCGATCGAAATCCTCATTGGCGTTGCTTGGGTCCTCACACGGCACCACGCCTGCTTCGAGGCAGATTTTCAGCAATTGCGCCTTGGTCAATTCCAACAATGGTCGGATGATCCGGCCGTTGCGCTCGCGAATGCCCGAAAGCCCGGCAATGCCGCTGCCCCGGGCAATGCGCATCAACAGCGTTTCCAACTGATCGTCGGCATGATGTGCGGTCGCAATCCAATTGAGGTTGTTGGTATCGGCCCAGTATTGCAGCAACTGATAGCGAGCTTCGCGCGCCGCTGACTGGATGTTACCGGTAATCGGCGCCTCTGGCTTCAATATCGAGTGCGCAATGCCGCGTTCGGCGCAAAGTTCAGCGACAAAAGCTGCTTCGTTCGCGGCCTCGGGGCGAAGGCCATGGTCAACCGTTGCCGCCATGATGGCTTTCGGGAACGCTTCATGCGCCAACAGCAAAAGGGCAAGGCTATCCGGCCCTCCTGACACCGCTAAGCCGATGCAAGGCGAACCTGCCATGGCCGGATTGCCGCCCGTCAACCGGCACGCGGAATCGACGAACAAAGGTAATATGTTGCTGGTTGATCCCGCCATGAAGCAGGATTTAAACCGGCCGCTCGGGCTTGGCTATCGCCTTATTTGCACTTTGCCTTCTTGCGCCCATCGGCGAGACGCGCTGCCAAGCGTCCGCTGGCTTCGGCAGGATAAGCACTGGCGAGTTGGCCGAATGCTTCGCAAGCCTCAGGCGCTTTGCCCAATTGCGCTAGCGCATCACCCAGGAAATAGAGGCTTTCCGGTGCGCGATCGCCTTTGGGATCATTTTTATAGTTATCATAGAACACCTTGACGGCGGTCGCAGGCTTTCCGTCGTCAAGCCATGCGCGGCCGAGCAGGTTGCGGGCATAGCTGGCACGTTTGTGCTTCGGGAATTTCGTTACCGTATCCTGTAACTGCACCTGTGCTTCGGGATAGAATTTCGCTTCCCATAGGCGGAACCCGTAGGAGTAGCTGTCTTCAAATGCATCCCCGGTCGAAGGTCGTTCGATTGCGGCAACCGCAGTCGTGCGCGCTGGCGTTGCTTTGGCAACTGGCGCAGGCGTTTTTGCCGGGGTTGCTGCTTTGGGAGCTGGCTCAGTCTTGGCTGGCGCGACGGCAACCTTTGTGTCGGATTCAACTACGGCATTGGTCGCCACAGGCACCGGCTGTTGCACCTTGGCAACTTCAAGCGCGTTGATCCGCGCATCCATTGCCTTGATTGCCACATTCTGCGTTTCGACTTGCCCTGTCAGGGTGGCGAGCTGCGATTCCAGCGCATCGACGCGTGCGATCAGGTCGGTAACTGCGCTGCCGGAAGGTGCTGCCGTGCTGGTCGGCTTGGCTGCGTCAGCCTGGATTTCGGGTTCGAAAAACTTCCCCGCACCATCTGGAAATACCTTACGCTGGACAGCCTTCATTTCTTTTTCGAGCTTGACCACGCGGCCTTCGACATTGGCATCTTGCGCTTGCACAGAGGGAACTGCCGCTGCCACCACCGCTGCAGTAAGGAAATATTTGAAATTCATCACAGCCCTCCCGGCCAACAATCTGGATTCAATGCAATTTTTACAATTGCCACCACTTTGATTACTATAACGGAGGTGGAATCCCGAATAAAGGGCAAGTGGAACTTCCAGCCCAATTCTTGCCAGAAATCTGTGGATGGCTTTCGCCTTATTGTTGGGCTGCACTCTCTGCTGCGGGTCCCATGCTTGCGCCAGTAGCATTTTGCACTGGTGCAGCCTCGGTCTTACGTGCCAGCAGCGCTGCCGCGCTTATGCCGACATCTGCGATCGACCGTTCACCATTACCAAGCGGCGGAACGGGCTTTCCACCGATTGTCACGTCCAAAACCTGCGGCCGGCCGGTAACGATCATCGGATTGTTGGCATCTTTAGGAACGGTAAAGCTCTCACCGGCCTTCATTTCATTTTCATAGAGCCGGTTGTTCCCTGCGTCGTAAATTTTCAGCCACACGGTTTCGCGCGCAGTAATCACTACCTGGCCGGACGGATCAATTTGCGTCTCGGCTTTGGCCGGGCCTGATTGGTCCTTGATCGGGGCTTCGGCGACGGGCTTTGCAGCATCACCCTCTGCGACGGGCGCCAAGGCAAAGCTGCGCCAGATGAAATAGACAATGATGAGTGCGATGGCGAGAGCCGCCGCCCCCCAGGCAAGCGGGCGCGAAGGCACACGTGCTGGATCGGCTGGTTCATATTCGGGTGTTCGGGCGACGTTTTGATATCCGCCCTCAGCCAGTTCCTGCCTCAATTCGGTAAGAAGAGCGGTTTCATCAAGTCCCAGAGCCTTTGCATAGGACCGGGTGAAGCCGATCGTATAGGTCGAACCGGGAAGCGCCGAATAATTCGAAGCCTCGATAGCTTCGAGATGACGGATGGGAACACGCGTACGCGTAGCAATCTCGGTCAAGGAGAGGCCTGCAGCTTCACGCGCGGCATGCAACTGGCTTCCGACGCTACCAGTTTCGGGCGCAGTCGCCTCTGTTTCGCTATTATCCTGATCGCGATCTTTCACTTAATCGCACTCCAACGACCCGAGAAACCCACTTCTGCCGAGCGGATGCAAGACAATGGCGCTGCTATAACGAAAGTCAATGTTTAAAAGGTCAAAACTTGTATCGTCTCAAGCGATTTCAACGCCTTGGCTTGTTGCCCATTGATTGAGCCTGTCCCTGATATTGCCCGATGGAGATGACAGAATTGTTTCCATTTCCACAGCGATTGCCTCTGAATCAAGTGAACGGACCATCGCCTTGATCGCACCGACCGCTGCGGGAGTGATCGACAGCCTTCGCAGCCCGATGCCAACCAACGCCATGGCTTCGAGCGTCCTGCCACCCATTTCACCACAGACAGTGAGGTCGACCTTATGCTCTTCACAGGCAATAACGATACGGCGGATAAACCGCAAAATGGCCGGGCTCAGCCAATCGTAGCGCTCAGCGAGCCTCGGGTCGGCGCGGTCGGCCGCGAACAGAAACTGGGTCAGGTCGTTGGTGCCGATCGAAAGGAAGTCGATCTTTGGCAACAACAGGTCGAGCATCTCCGCCAAAGCGGGTACTTCCAGCATCGCGCCGTAACGGATGCGCGAGGGCAGCTGTTTCTTGCGTGCAGTCAGATATTCGAGCTGTGCCTCAAAAACCTGTTTCGCAGCATCAAACTCCCAAGGTTCCGAAACCATCGGGAACATCACATTGAGGTTACGTCCAGCGGCAGCCTCCAGCAAGGCGCGGGCCTGTGCCTTCATCAGGCCTTCCTGATCGAGGGCAAGGCGCAAGGCGCGCCAGCCCATGGCCGGATTTTCCTCTTCTTCGGAAATATGCTTCAGATAGGGCAGCGCCTTATCTCCGCCCACGTCAATGGTCCGGAAGATGACTGGCTTGTCACCCGCGGCATCAAGCACTTCACGGTAGAATCGCTGCTGCCGCTCACGTTGTGGCAGCGTCGCTGAAATCAGGAACTGGAACTCGGTGCGGAACAGGCCGATACCTTCTGCACCAGACAAGCCGATGGCCAGTGCATCGTCACGCAGCCCTGCGTTGATCAACAATGCGACCTTTTGCCCGTCCTTAGTGACCGAAGGAACGTCGCGCAGTGCTGCGTAGCGGGCCTTTTTCTTTTGGCGGTCGGCAAGCTCGCTTGAAAATGCCTGCTGGACCGCCGCCGATGGCCTGACGATGACATTTTTCTCATCGACATTGAGAAGCAGCATGTCGCCTTCGCGTATCGTCTGGCGCACACTCCCCACACGGCCGAGCACGGGAACACCCATTGCCCGGGCAACAATCGTGACATGCGCCGTCAGTGAACCTTCTTCGAGGATAACCCCGCGCAACCGGCGCTTGTCATATTCGAGCAACTCGGCCGGACCGAGGTTGCGCGCAACGAGGATCGAGTCTTGCTTGAGGCCCAACTGGGCCGCAGTCCCCATCTGGCCGGAAACAATGCGCAGTAGGCGGTTCGATAGATCCTCCAGATCGTGCATGCGATCAGCGAGCAGCGGATCGTCAATCTGGCGCATCCGCATGCGGGTGCGCTGTTGGACGCGCTCGATCGCGGCTTCCGCGGTCAGGCCGCTGTCGATCGCTTCATTGATGCGACGCGACCAGCCTTCGTCATAGGCGAACATCTT
>JALREL010000165.1 GCA_023262005.1 Sphingorhabdus sp.
GGAAGGCTTCCTTGAACGTCGTTTCCGCCTTGGCAACCAGGAACAGGTTCTGGTTGGGGATGACGATCAAGGTATCGACGTGCTTCTGCAGTTCCTCGATCCCGGCTTCGGCCGAGCGCATCCGGCGGGTGCCTTCGAACAGGAACGGCTTGGTCACCACGCCAACGGTCAGGACACCCTTTTCACGGGCGGCCTTGGCCACAACCGGAGCCGCACCGGTGCCGGTGCCGCCGCCCATGCCAGCCGCGATGAAGCACATATGCGCGCCTTGCAGCGCCTGCTTCACCTGCTCGATGGTTTCTTCAGCCGCCGCACGGCCAACTTCGGGCCGCGAGCCTGCACCAAGACCTTGCGTGATATCGGGGCCAAGCTGGATGCGATATTCGGCGGGAGACGCATTGAGCGCCTGTGCGTCGGTATTGGCCACAACAAAATCGACACCCTCGACGCGTGCGCCGATCATGTTCGCGATCGCGTTGCCCCCTGCTCCGCCCACACCGATGACTGCAATTTTAGGCTTCAGTTCATCGACGATTGGCGGACCGATGTTGATGCTCATTCCCATTCACTCCCTTGGCCGGTCAGGCATAAGTAAAAGAAGTCCAAAAACCCCCGTTAACTGTGTCTTGTGGCACAAAATTGAGAGCAAAACACGTAAAAGTTACCCACAGGCTACGGGTTGTTCTTGCGATCGGGCTAGAGGTTCTCTCTGATCGCCTGCAGGATACGGGCGAATACCCCTGCATTCTGTGTTTTCATCGCACTATCAGAGCCTTGCAGCCCCAAACGGAGATCGGATGGGTTCGAATTTGCGTAGAGCGCAAGCCCCGCCATAGTCGAAAATGCCGGCCCTGAATGGGCATCGGGCAGCCCTGGCAGCTCGGTCGGTCGGCCGACGCGCACCGTACGACCGAGTGCGGCCTGCATATGGTCTGCCAGACCCTTCAATTCAGCGCCGCCGCCGGTCAGCACAATGTGGTGCCTGCCCGGGTTGGAAAAGCCCATTTCCTTGAGCGCACGGCCGATGTCGACGACCATGGTATCGATGCGCTGCGAGATGATCGCATTCAACTGCGCGCGGGTGATTTTGGGCCGTTCGGTCTGGCTGGTATCGCCCGGCGCGCCGACGTCGAGGCTTTCCTGATGGTCGCGCGGTGACGTGATGGCAGAACCATGGAAGCATTTCAGCCGCTCCGCCTCTGCCCGACGGATGCCGAAGACCGAAGCGATCTCATCGGTGATATCCGCACCGCCATGGTTGAGCGTCACCAGCCCCGCCAGCATGCCGCCGATAAAGACCGATACGTTGGTGATTGCGGCGCCCATTTCGACCATCGCCACGCCCAATTCGCGCTCTTCGGCGCTGAGGCAGGCAAGCCCGGCCGCTACTGGCGATGCGACAATGGCGTCGACGCCCAGATGCGATGCGCGCGCCGTCATGTCGAGATTGCGCACTGGCGACGGATCGGCCAGCACCGCGTGGATTTCCACCCCGACGCGGTCGGCATAAAGCCCAAGCGGGTTCGCGACCCCGGCATTGCCATCGAGCGCATAGAGCGTCGGGCTGACGTGCAACACGACCTTGCCGCGCGTGTCGATGTTGGTGCGCCCAGCGGTGAGCAGGTCGTCGATATCCGCCTGCTCCACCTTGTCCCCACCCAGATCGATTTCGACAGGCGACAACAGGCTATCAAGCCCGCCGGCCGACATGCCAAGCCACACCCGGTCGATGTTGATGCCGGCAATGCGTTCTGCTTGTTCGACCGCATGGCGAACTGAAAGTTCGGCCAATTGCATGTCGGCAATGCAACCGCGGACCACGCCTTTGCTCTCCCGCTGGCCAGTACCGAGGATATGCAGCGTACCGCCTTCATCCACCCCGGCAATCAGCGCGGAAACTTTGGACGACCCGATATCTAGCGTGGAAATGATCTTTTCGTAGCGCACCGCCATCAGGCCGAAACCCCACCTGTTCCGGCCTCGGCAGAGGGCTTCTCATCCTGCTTTTCGATCTGGACCGGCTTTTCCTTTGCGGCACGGCGCATATAGGCCCGTTCCGGATCGCGCAGGTCGAAATGAATGATGTCGCGGCCCAGCAAGCGGTGCACGCCATCCATGCGGGTAAAGTTCACCAGCGCCTGCGCCGCCAGATTGTCACCTTCGGGAAGCGACAGCGTCTCACCGGTCTTGAAGCGCAGATCCCAGCGGCGGTTGCCCACCCAGCTTGCACCCACGACCTGATCCTTGAGCGACTGCGCGCTATCAAGCAGCTTGGCGAGCGCCACAACCTGCCGATTGGCCCCTTCGCCATTGATGATCGGCAGTGCGCCAATTTCGGCCTGCGAAATCTTTTCGAGTTCGATGCCCTTTTCATCGATCAGCGAATAAACGCCATTGCGATGCCATACAGCGGTCGGCTTGCGCTCAATGATGTCGACCACCAGCGTATCAGGCAGACGACGGGTGACGCGGACATCCTTGATCCAGCCATATTCGATAAGGTCAGTGCGGATCTTCTCGATATCGACCAGCGGCATGGCCCGATCCTTTTCGGCGAGCACGATGTCATACACCTTGAGCTGGTCGACACGGTCCATGCCGGTAATCTCGACGCGCTTAACCTCAAAACCGGCCTTGGCCGCGACCTGCGCATATTGCTGGTAAGCCGCCTGCGGCACGCCAAACCAGTTGGCGACGATAAGCGCGATCAACAACAAGATGGCGAGCACGCCCCAGGTCAGTGCGCGCTGGATATCCTCTTCGGTGAAAGGCAGGATGCGCAGCAGCCGGTCCATGATGCCGACCTGCCGCACCTTCTTGCGCGGTGCAGCCTTGCGCGCCTTGGCAGGTGCCTTGCGGGCAGTCGCTGTCTTCATGCAAGCGCCTCCTTCACAAGGATATCGACAAGCTGTTCATAGCTGATGCCCATCTGCTTGGCTTGTTCGGGAACAAGGCTCAAAGGCGTCATGCCCGGTTGGGTATTGGTTTCAAGCACGAACACGCCATCGCGGCCCAGTTCGTCATCCCAACGGAAATCGGTGCGTGATGCCCCCTTGCAGCCGAGAAGTTCGTGCGCGCGCTGTGCAAGCTCCATCATGTAATCGGCAATATCCTGCGGGATTTCCGCCGGGCAGACATGTTCGGTGAGGCCATCGGTATATTTGGCATCGAAATCGTAAAAGCCGCTCTTGGGCTTAAGCTCTGTGACGCAAAGCGGCTTTCCACCAAGCACCGCGACGGTCAATTCGCGCCCCTTGATAAAAGGTTCGGCGAGCAGCGTATCAAATTCCTGCCACGGGCCAATGGCTTCGCGGGAGATCGGGTTTCCGTAATTCCCGTCAGCCTTGACGATGGCAACGCCCACCGAGCTGCCTTCATTGACCGGCTTCAGCACATAGGGCCGAGGCAGCGGATCACCTGCATAAAGGCTTTCGCTCTCGACAATCGTACCCTTGGGCATCGGGATGCCGGCTGGGACCAGCCGCTGCTTGGTCAATTCCTTGTCGATCGCAATAACCGAAGTGACCATGCCGCTATGGGTATATTTGATGCCCATCAGGTCAAGCATGCCCTGCACGCTGCCATCTTCGCCCGGAACGCCGTGGAGTGCGTTGAAGACTACATCAGGTCGCAATCCGGCAAGCACCTGCGCAACATTGCGGTCCATATCGACGCGGCTGACCTTGTAGCCCACCTTTTCGAGCGCATCGGCAACGCCATTGCCGCTCATCAGCGACACCGGCCGTTCGTTCGACCAGCCACCCATGAGGACTGCAACATGGATCGGCTCACTCACTTCGCATTCCCTACTCGTTCATTGTTTGACGCTTCGGCGTAAACGCCTACGCGTTGAATTTCCCAATGCAGATCAACGCCCGATTTTGCTTTCACGCGGCGACGCACTTCCTCGCCCAGTTCCTCGATATCGGCACTGGTGGCATCTCCGGTGTTGATGAGGAAGTTGGTGTGCTTTTCCGAAACCTGCGCACCACCGATCTGGAGGCCACGGCAACCGGCTTCATCGACCAACTGCCAAGCCTTTTGCCCACCCGGGTTTTTGAAGGTTGAACCGCCGGTTTTCGAACGCAGCGGCTGCGATGCTTCGCGACTGGCGGAGATACGGTCCATTTCGGCCTGGATGGCTTCGGGTTCGCCGGGACGCCCACGGAAGCGCGCACCAACGACGATCGCGCCATCGGGCAGTTCGCTGTGGCGATAGCTGTAATGCAATTTCTCGACTGGCAGGGTGACCAGTTCGCCATTGCGCAAGACCACATCACAATCGACGAGGATGTCCTTCACTTCACCGCCATAGGCGCCGCCATTCATACGGACAAAGCCGCCAACGGTACCGGGGATCGAGCGCAGGAATTCCATTCCAGCAATGCCATTGTCGCGTGCGGTCGAGGAAACGAGGATGCCGCTGGCCCCTGCCCCGCAATCGAGCGTCACGTCATCAACTTTGGTGACCTTCGCAAATGCCTTGCCCAGACGGACCACGATGCCCGGTACGCCGCCATCGCGCACGATGAGGTTCGATCCCAGCCCGAGCGCCATCACCGGAACCGCAGGGTCGAGCGCATAGAGGAAATCGGCAAGGTCCTTGGTGTCGGCTGGTTCAAACAGCCATTCGGCCTCGCCGCCACTCTTGAACCAGACAAGCGGCGCCAGCGGCGCATCGTGCGTCAGCTTTCCGCGCACCGGTGGCAAGGCGAAACAGACGCTCATGCACGCGCTTTCCGGATCGCCTCTGCCAGCCCTGCGGCCCATTTGGTAATGTCGCCCGCACCCAGGCAGACGACAAGGTCGCCTTCACGCGTGGTCGCTGCAAGTTCCTTTGCCAGCGCATCGGCGCTGTCGATTTCCTGCGCATTATGGTGGCCGCGACGTTTGATCTTGCCGACAAGATCGGCGCTGCTGACACCTTCGACCGGTGCCTCTCCCGCCGCGTAGACCGGCGTCACATAGACCACATCGGCATCGTTGAAGGCGGTGGCGAAATCTTCCATCAGATTGCCGAGGCGCGAATAACGGTGCGGCTGGCACACAGCAATCACGCGGCCTTTGACGCCTTCGCGTGCGGCCGAAAGTACGGCGCGGATTTCGACCGGATGTTGGCCATAATCGTCGATGATGGTGACGCCATCAACCTCACCCACCTTGGTGAAGCGCCGTTTGACCCCGCCAAATTTGGCAAAGCCAGCCTGCACCTGTCCATCGCTCATGCCGCGCTCAAGGCCAACGGCAATGGCGGCGAGCGCATTCTGCACATTGTGGCGGCCCGACATCGGCAAGAAGACATCCTTGATCTCTCTCTTACTGCCATCGCGCGCGCGGATCACGACATCAAAGGTGTTGCCGCCCAATTCGGGGCGGACATTGTCTGCACGCACATCGGCCTGTGCCGAGAAGCCATAGGTCAGGATGCGACGATCGCGGATACGCGGGATGATCGCCTGCACCTCCGGATGGTCGAGGCAAAGGATGGCGACGCCGTAAAAAGGCACATTTTCGATGAACTCGATATAGGCCGCCTTGGCCGTGTCGAAATCGCCATAATGATCGAGATGCTCGGGATCGATATTGGTGACGACGGCAATTGTCCCGTCGAGGCGCAGGAAGCTGCCGTCGCTCTCGTCGGCCTCTACCACCATCCAATCGCTGTCACCCAAACGCGCGTTCGAGCCATAATTGTTGATGATGCCGCCATTGATCACGGTGGGGTCGAGCCCACCGGCATCGAGCATCGCGGCAATCAGCGAGGTCGTCGTGGTCTTGCCATGCGTGCCCGCAACCGCGACGGTGTATTTCAGCCGCATCAGCTCAGCGAGCATTTCTGCTCGGCGGACCAGCGGAATACGGCGCTCGAGCGCGGCCTCTACTTCAGGATTGCCGCGCTTCACAGCCGTCGACGTCACCACCACAGCGGCATCGCCCAGATTTTCAGCGGCATGGCCGATCATAACCTTGATGCCGCGGCTGCGCAGCCCTTCGATCACATAGCCCTCGGCAATGTCACTGCCCTGCACCGAATAGCCAAGATTGTGCATCACCTCGGCAATGCCGGACATGCCGATGCCGCCGATGCCGACAAAATGGATGGTTCCGATGTCGGTACCCACACCCTTCATGAAGTCGCTTTCCGTGCAAGGGCCGGCTCGGCACCGCCAAAGCCAAGGCCCGTTTGTTCTTTGGTGGTCAGCGTCTGCATCAGCGGCGCACGACCGAAGGATTCCACCAGATCAGCCAGATCATGCACAGCATCGGGACGGCCGCAGCTTTTTGCGGCTCGGGCGGCATTTTCCAGCGTTTCCGGGATGAGCGCCATTTTCTGGATCTGCTTGGCAAGCTCGACCGGGGTGAACGACGATTGCTTGATTGCACGTGCGCCGCCGGCCTTGACCATCTCGCTGACATTGAACGCCTGGTGGTTGTCCATCGCCGATGGCAGCGGGATCAGGATAGCCGGGCGACCCGCACAGGTCAGTTCGGCAATGGTCGATGCCCCCGCCCGCCCGATCACCAGATGCGACCAGCCGAGCCTTTCGGGGAAATCTTCCAGATAGGTGGCAAGCTGCGCAGGTATCTGGTGGTCGGCATAGGTCTTGCGAACGGTTTCCAGATCTTCAGCACGGCATTGCTGGGTAACCTGCAAGCGGCGGCGCAGGTTGAGCGGAAGGCGTGTCAATGCGTCGGGGACGACTTCGGACAGGATCGAGGCGCCCTGGCTGCCCCCCGTAACCAGCACACGGAATACGCCATCCTCGATAAAGGGTGGGAATGGCTCGTCACGCAGCGCGATAACCTCGGCACGGACCGGGTTGCCAACCAAATGCACTTTGCTTTCGTGGCGGGGCTTGACCCGCTGCACATCGGGATAGGCAGTGGCGATTGCGTTCACCTTGCCTGCCACCAAGCGGTTGACCCGACCCAGCACGGCATTTTGTTCATGGATGACGGTGGGCACCTTGTTGGCAAAGGCCGCAAGCAAGGCAGGCAGGGCCGGATAGCCGCCAAAGCCGACCACCGCAGTCGGCTCGAATTCGTTGAACAGCGCTCGCGCCATGGCTCGCCCGCGCCAGATGTTGCGCGCTGCCGCGAGCCAACCGCGCGGCCCGCCTGCAACGCGCCCTGCGGGCATGATGTGCATTTCCATGCCATCGGGGCAGCCGGGAATGGTCGATCCGCGATTATCGGTGATCAGCGCAACCTGGTGCCCGCGGCGCATCAATTCGGCACCCAAGGCATAGGCCGGGATGATATGGCCGCCAGTGCCGCCTGCGGCGAGAACGAAATTGCGCGATACGCTCATTCCTAACGCCCATTCCCGATATAGGGTGACTGGTCAAGGAAAGGGTTGCGCCTTGTGAGCGCGAGCAGCAATCCGCAGCACAGACACAGTGCTAGCGTCGACGATCCGCCATAGCTGATGAACGGCAAGGTCATGCCCTTGGATGGGAAAATGCCGAGGTTCACCGCGATGTTGATCATCGCCTGACCGCAGAATTGCGCGGCAAGACCGGTAACTGCGAGAAGGATGAACTGGTCCTGTTCATCGAGCATGCGGATAACGACGCGGACGAGGATCGCAAAAAACAGCACCGCGATGACCATGCAGGCGAGAAGGCCAAACTCCTCCCCCACCACCGAGAAGATATAGTCGGTATGCGCCTCGGGCAGGGAAAATTTGCGGGTGCCAAGACCGGGACCGGTGCCGATCAAGCCGCCTGCGGTCAGGGTGGCCATGGCCAGCTTGTCGTGGGTGATACCCTCGGTGCCGAAAATCCAGGCGTCGATGCGCTGCTGGGCGACCGGGTAGAAATTATAGGCCGAGACAATCCCCACCAGCCCGGCGACCGCGCTGGACCAGAGCAGTTTCGCCTGCACGCCCGACACCATCATCAAGGCAAACCAGATACCGCAGAACAAAATGGTTTGCCCAAGGTCGGGTTGGAGCATCAGTGCGCCGCAAATCAGCGCGGTAAAGCCCATGGTGATAATCCGCACCGGCAAAGTGGGATCGCGCTGCCGCCAACTGATGATCCACGCCATCGTCACGGCATAACAGGGCTTCAGAAATTCGGAGGGCTGGAAACTTGCTGGGCCAAGCCCGAACCAACGCTGTGCCCCGTTTACTTCCTTGCCCAATATGGGAACCAGAAGGAGCAGAAACAGGAAAACGCAAAAGCCGCCAAGTGCAATGCGTTTCGCCTGCTCGCGCGGGTACATCGAGATCACGAACATGAAGGGCACGCCAATCGCGACCCAAGCGAGCTGTTTGTAGAAGAAGTAGAGCGGGCTGAGCGATTCCGTATCGGTTGAAAGGCGGCGCGCGGTTGCTGGCGAGCCGGCGGCAACCGCGATCAGCCCGATGGCAATCAGCACGAGGATCAGCGAAAGCAACACACGGTCCAGTTCCCAGAACCAGATGCTCAATGGAGAGCGGTCACCGCGCCCCAGCCGGTTTGAAAGATCGCGTTTGCCGCCAAATCCCGGCGGCAGGCTGTTCCCGTTGCCCTTCAAAATACCGAACATCAGCTACCCCTGTTGCGCAATGCAGCCACTATCTCCCGGAATGTGTCGCCCCGGTGTTCGAAATCGCGAAATTGGTCAAATGAGGCGCAGGCGGGCGATAGCAGCACGGTTTCACCTGGCTGCGCCGCCGCGGCGGCGGCCTCGGTTGCGGCCTTGAGGTCTGCATATTCGCTGACCGCGACCTTGCCCTTCAGGATCGCCGCAAGCTTTGCTCCATCCTCGCCAAAGGCATAAGCCGCGCGGACATTGCCGATATGCGGCAGGCAGGCATCGAGATCGTCGCCCTTTGCCTGACCACCAAGCAGCCAGTGGATCGCCGGATATGCGCCCAATGCCGGTGCGGTCGAGGTCGGGTTGGTTGCCTTGCTGTCATTGACGAACAAAATGCCGGCAACTTCACCCAACCGCTCCATACGGTGCGCAAGGCCGGGATAAGTAGCAAGGCCGCGTTCGATGGTCTCGACATCGATGCCGATCGCTTCGCACGCCGCGATGGCGCACGCGACATTTTGCGCATTGTGCGGGCCTTGCAGCGAGGGCCAGCGCGATTGGTCCGTGATATTTTTGGCCGAAACGCGCCGCAGCCGGTGGTGGATACGGCTGGCAATCATCCGGCAGGGATCGTCATCAACCGCGACCACCGACACCTTGTCGGCATGCTGCATGTGGAACAACCGTTCCTTGGCAGCGGCATAGTCTAGAAAACTGTCATAGCGATCGAGATGGTCGGGGGTGATATTGGTGAGCACCGCGACATCGCAATCGAGGCTGTGCGTGAGGTCGATCTGGTAACTCGACAGTTCGAGCACATAGACCCCGCCTTCGGACAAAGGTTGCTGCGACAGGATCGGCAGGCCGATATTCCCGCCCATCAGCGACGGCAGCCCAGCGGTCTGCATCATATGGTGCAGCAAGGCTGTGGTGGTTGATTTGCCGTTGGTGCCGGTGATGCCAATCACCTTGTGCGGCGGCAATGAAGCGCGGGCCAAGGCGAACAGTTCGATATCGCCGATGATCGGCACATTGGCATCGCGCGCCTTGTTGGCAATCGGGTGGGTGTTGAGCGGCACGCCGGGTGAGAGCACCAGCCCGTCAAAGCTGGAAAGGTCGATTTCCATCGGATCGGCAAAGCGGACGTCGCCTTCGACTTGCGCCCTTGCCTCTTCCTTGCTGTCCCAGGCAGTTACCTCTGCACCGCTCGCGACCAGGCTGCGGACAGTGGCAAGGCCCGACCTTGCGAGGCCGAGCACTGCATAGCGTTTGCCGCGAAAGGCGTCGGATGTGATCATCTGAGCTTGAGCGTTGCCAATCCTGCAAGGGCGAGCACAAAGGAGATGATCCAGAAGCGGATAACGACGGTCGATTCCGGCCAGCCCAATTGTTCGAAATGATGGTGGATAGGCGCCATGCGGAACACGCGCCGCCCGGTGCGTTTGAACCAGAAGACCTGGATGATCACCGATAGCGCCTCGACCACGAACAGGCCGCCGATAATCGCGAGCACGAATTCATGATGCGCGACGACCGCGATAGCGCCCAGCGTGCCGCCAAGGGCAAGGCTGCCAGTGTCGCCCATGAACACGGCCGCTGGCGGAGCATTGAACCAGAGGAAAGCCAGCCCTGCCCCGATGATCGCTCCGCACAAAATGGCAAGGTCACCTGCGCCCAGGAAGAATGGAATTCCCAGATATTCGGCATAGCGCGCATTGCCGACCAGATAGGCGATCAGCATGAAAGCAAGCGATGCGATGATCACGGGCATGGTGGCGAGGCCATCGAGACCATCGGTCAGGTTCACCGCATTGCCGAACGCCACAATCACGAATGCCCCGAAAATGATGTACCAATAGCCAAGGTCAACGACGGGGCCATTGACGAAGGGAAAATAGAGTTTGCCGCCCGACTGGTGGACGATCAGCGCCACCGCGCCACCTGCGATGAGGAATTCGAGTAGCAAGCGAACCTTGCCCGAAACCCCTGCCGTGCTGCGCTTTTTCACCTTGTCATAATCGTCCATGAAGCCGACGAGGCCGAAACCGAGCATCACGACAATGCATGCCCAGACATAGCTATTCGACAGGTCCATCCAAAGCAGCATCGATATTGCAATCGAGGTCAGGATCATCAGCCCGCCCATCGTCGGCGTGCCGACCTTAGCGAGGTGCGTTTGCGGGCCATCCGAGCGAATGGGCTGGCCTTTGCCCTGGCGCACGCGCAGCATGTTGATGAATTTCGGCCCGATGATCAGGCCGATCACAAATGCCGTCCCCACTGCCGCACCAGAGCGGAAAGTAAGGTAACGAAACAGGTTCAGGAAACCCGCAAAATCGAAATATTGCGCGAGCCAGTAAAACATCAATCCCCTCCGCCGAGTAGCGCCTCGACAACCGCGGACAGGCCCACGGAATTCGACCCTTTTATCAATATTGCATCGCCGCCGCGAACTTCGCTGCGAAGCCGCTGCGACGCTTCGGCAACCGAGGCGCAATGGGCGAATTTGCCCGCCCAGGCAACATCACCAGCCAACGCTTTGGCGAGCGGAGCCATCTCCTCACCGACAAGCAGCAACATATTTACATTTGCCGCCTCGATTGGTTGTTTGAGTTCGGTGTGGAACATGGCCGATTGTTCGCCCAGTTCCTTCATCGCACCCAGCACCGCAATCCGCCGTTCGGCCCGGGCATTGCCCAGCCCCGTCAGCGTAGCAGCCATCGAGGCAGGGTTGGCGTTATAACTTTCGTCGATCAGCAGGGCTTCACCACCTGCCACCTGCAAACGATGCCGCGCACCGCGCCCCTTGAGCCCGCCCAGATCGGCCAGCGCCAGTCCGGCAACTGCAAGATCCGCGCCTGCCGACTGCACCGCGGCCAGAACCGCGAGCGAATTGGAAACCCAATGGTCGCCGGGTTGCGACAGTTCATATTGCAGCATCGCACCGGGCAATTGCGCAGTCACCAGGCTGCCACCATTGGCGCTGGCGAGATGATCGATGCAGCGCACATCGGCACCTTGATTGAAGCCAAAGCTGATAATGCGCGCGGCATGCTGCTCTGCCTTTGCCCGCAAACGGGCATAATGGCGGCTATCGAACGGTATGATGGCAGTGCCATCGGGTTCGAGCCCCTCAAAAATCTCACCCTTCGCGTCGGCTATCGCTTCCTCGCTACCCAGATTTTCGATATGCGCCGGGGCAATCGTCGTGATGATGGCAATATGCGAGCGGACAAAACGGGTGAGCGCCGCGATTTCCTGTGCATGGTTCATGCCCATTTCGAACACGCCATATTCGGTTTCTCGCGGCATGCGCGAAAGGCTGAGCGGCACGCCGACATGGTTGTTGTAGCTTTTGACCGAACGGTGCGCCTTGCCGGGATTGCAGCGTTCGAGCGCAGCATAAAGCGCTTCCTTGGTGCCGGTTTTCCCCGCCGATCCTGTAACACCGATGATCTTTGCGGTGACCCGCGCACGCGAGGCGATGCCAAGCTGTTCGAGCGCGCGCATCGTATCGGGAACCAGCACATGCGGCCCGTCGACCGGGCTGCTGACGACAGCACCGCTGGCGCCGCTGGCAAAGGCCTGCGCGACAAAACGATGCCCGTCCGCCTGCTCGCCCTTCATTGCGAAGAACAGGTCGCCCGGCCCAATTTCGCGCGAGTCAAAGGCAACGCCGTTGCATTCGAAATCCGCACTCGCCTGCCCGCCGGTTGCCACAGCGATTTCCGCCGATGTCCAAAGCGGGCTCATGCCGCACACTCCCTTGCAACTTCAACATCGTCAAACGGATAGACCTTGTCGCCGATGATCTGGCCGACTTCGTGGCCCTTGCCAGCGATCATGACGATATCTTCGGCGGCGGCCTGGCGGATCGCTTCGGCGATGGCTTCGCGCCGATCACCAATGTCGAGCGCGGCAGGCGCACCCGCCAATACTTCGCGGCGAATGGCCGCAGGATCTTCGCTACGCGGATTGTCATCAGTAACGATCACAATATCGGCATCGCGAGCCGCAACCTGCCCCATCAAGGGCCGTTTGCCGGCATCGCGATCACCGCCCGCGCCGAAAACGAGGATCAGCCTGCCTTTTGTATGCGGGCGAAGTGCTGCAATCGCTGCCTCGAGTCCGTCGGGTGTGTGCGCATAATCGACATAAACAGGGGCACCGCTGCGGCTGATTGCCGCGCGTTCCAGCCGCCCGCGAACCGGTTGCAACCGCGCCAGATTGGCGATCACTTCCTCGGCATCGCAGCCGCTGGCAATTGCGATTCCGGCCGAAACCAAGGCATTGGCAGCCTGATAGGCACCTATCAGCGGCAGCTTGATCTTGCTGACCTCCCCCTGCACCGATATTTCCAGCGTCTGGCCAAGCTGGGTCGGCTCTCGCGAGAGCAATGTGATGCCCTGGCCTTGGGTGCCAACGGTGATCAGGCGCAGCGGGCGTTCCTTCGCGCGGGCAATGGCTTTTTGCGACCATTCATCGTCGGCCCAGATCACAGCCGTCCCGCCTTCAGCCGCAACTTCATCGAACAGCCGCATCTTGGCCTCGAAATAAGCGTCCATCGTGCCGTGATAATCGAGATGGTCGCGGCTGAGATTGCTGAAACCGACGACCGAAACGGGAACACCCGCTATCCGGTACTGGTCGAGTCCGTGGCTCGACGCTTCGAAAATGGCGTGGGTCACGCCTTCGCGTTCCAGCCCTGCCATGTTCGACAGGAAGGTTACGATATCGGGGGTGGTAAGGCCCGTACGGACCTGTTCATCGGCAGTGGTGATGCCAAGCGTGCCAATCGAAGCGGCGTTGAACCCTGCCATGCGCCACAATTGGCGCGTCATTTCGACAGTGGATGTCTTGCCATTCGTTCCGGTGATTGCTGCGACATGCGCAGGAAAAGGCGCGAAAAAGCGCGAGGCAATCATTGCAAAGGCTTTGCGCGGATTGGCATCGGCGATGTGGATCGCGCCTTCGACCTTGGCTTCCGGCCGTGCGACCACGGCGATCGCGCCTGCCTCTATTGCTGCGGGAATGAAATCCTCGCCATTGAAAGCAGCGCCCTGGAAAGCGCCAAAAATCGTGCCGGGCGCGACCTTGCGGTTATCGATGGCAAATCCGGTTACGCGCGAAGAGCCGGCGTCTCCTGCCAGCTCACCGATCAAACTGTCGAGGCGCATCAGGTGCTCCCTTTGGGAGACCAAAGGAGCGGCATCAGTTCGGAAACGTCAACGTCGCGATGCGTGTCGGGGATGATGCCGAGTTGCGGGCCGATGCGCTCAACCGTCCGCTTCACAATCGGCGCTGCCGTGAAGCCGGCAGTGCGCTGGAACGCCGTTTCAGTGGTGCCCTTGGGTTCGTCTACCATAGCGATAATGATATAGCGGGGATTATCCATCGGGAAAGCCGCTGCGAAGGTCGAAACCACAAGATTCCGTGCATAACCTCCGGCATTCGGCTTTTCTGCAGACCCGGTTTTACCGCCAACACGATATCCGGGCGCATCTGCCTTCTTGCCGGTGCCATCAACGACGATCATGCGAAGCAGTTGGCGCATCCGCGCGCTGGTGGCGGCGCTGAACACGCGGCGGCTGACCGGCTTTTGCCCGGGCTTGAATTTCTTGAGCGTTGCCGGGTGCCACATACCGCCATTGACCATCGCGCCATAGGCCGAGGCAAGGTGTAGCGGCGTGACCGCCATGCCGTGGCCATAGCCAACGGTCATCGTTGTGATGCGGCCCCAGTCAGAGGGCCAGAGCGGCCGCGAACGTTCGGCAAGCTCGATCGAAGGCCGCTTGTCGAATTCAAGTGTGCGCAGCATCTGCTCCAGCCTTTGCCGGCCAAGATTGTCGGCAATGCGCGCGGTGACGATGTTGGAGCTATGCACCAGCATTTCGGGGACGTTGAGCCAGCGGCCGGTGGGATGGCTGTCACGGATGCGGAAGCCGGCAACCTCCAATGGCGCAGTGGCATCATAGCGCAGCGAAAGATCACGCACCGTGCCCGCATCGAGCGCCGCCGCCACTGTTAGCGGCTTGAATGTGGAGCCCAGTTCGAAAACCCGGTTGGTCACGAAGTTGGTCTGGCGGCTGATCGGATAACGGCCGTCGACAATCATTTCACCATTGTCGGGAATGTTCGCAAAGATCGGGCGGTTGGGATTGAACGAGGGCAGTGAAGCCATCGCCAGCACCTCACCCGTCCGCGAATCGAGGATAACGCCTGCCGCGCCCTTGGCATTCGAATCTTCCATCCCGCGCGCCAGTTCGAGCTCGAGTGCGGCCTGGATACGGACATCGAGCGAAAGTTCGACCGGTTTGCCGCGCGTTTCTTCACCGCGCAAATGATCGTCCATCACCCGTTCCATGCCGAGCGCGCCCTTGCCGTCGCGGCTGACAAAGCCGAGGACGTGCGCCGCCAGTTCATGCTGCGGGTAAAGGCGCGTGCTTTCGCGCGGGAATTCGATCGCAATTTCGCCAAGGTCGTGAACTGCCTTCACCTCTTCGGGCAAAGCGCGTTTGCGCAGGTATCCGGGGGCCTTGGCGGTCAGCTTGGCGTAGAATTCGGCTTCGGGTGTGTCGGGGAAGATACGCGCCAATCCCGCTGCCAATTCCTTAGGATCATTCACCAGATTGGCGGGCTTTACCCAAATCGCATAACCCTGGATCGTGCGGGCTAGCGGCGCGCCATTGCGATCGATGATATCGCCACGCTCCGGCACAAATTCGCTTGGCGTCGCACCGAAAGCGCGGCTGCCTTCAAAGATGGCCAGCGTGGCGAGCCGCCCGATAACGAGCAACAGGAAAAGCCCGAACAGCCCCACCAGAACCAGCAGGCGCCAAAAGGCAATGGCGGCATGAACCCTCGTCGCATTTATCGCATGGCGGCTGTGAGGCCTTACGACGAAGGTAGTCATTACCGGCGACGCTCCTTCTCAGACTTGCTCTGGATTTCGCGCATCAGATTATCAGACAGCAGTTTGTCGTCCATGCGCGCAAGCCGTTCGGTGCGGGTTGCAGGTTCGGCAGCCTTGGCCTTGGTTTCCTTGGGTTTTTGCGCTTCAGTTGGCTGAACGGGCTTTGCTTCGACCTTTTCAACCGACGCAACCGATCGGATCGCTGCGCTGGCATCTGCCAAGATCGACGATTCAGCCGCACCGCCGCCACCAATCTCACCAGCCGGCGTATCGACAGCGACTAGCACCGGTTTAACCAGCGGCTCCGAACCACTGAGGCTCGCAAGACCGCGTTCGCCATCGATGAACTGGTCGGCGCGCGGCGGTTCGTAACCATAGAGCAATTCGTTCCACTCCTCGAGCTGAGCTACGCTCGCTCGGGTGCGGATTTCGGCCTGCAGGAAGTTGATCTCCTGCTTGGTCTCAAGGATATCGCGGTCGATACGCGTCAAATCGCTGTGCAACGCCGCAACGTTGAGCGACAGCGGATAGAGCAGCACTGCAACCATGAATACCAGCGCGAGCCATCCGAGATTCTTGAGGCGTTTCATCGCGAGCGTCATGCCGCCATCTCCTTGTTGGACCATGCTGGTGCGTCGGTGCGAATGGCAGAGCGCAGCGTCGAGGAGCGGGCACGGGGATTGGCCTCAATCTCGCGGGCGCTGGGGCGCACTGCCTTTGCCGGTTTTTCAAAAGTCGCTGCGCGCGCGGCTTTGACTATTGGCATATGGCGCGAACCGGTTGCGGTCGAACCGCTGCGATCGCGCAGGAATTGCTTCACGATGCGGTCTTCAAGGCTGTGGAAGCTGACAACAGCAAGCCGGCCACCCGGCTTCAGGATACGCTCGGCGGCTTCAAGCCCTGCGGTCAGTTCATCGAGTTCGCGGTTGATATGGATGCGCAGCGCCTGGAAGGTCCGCGTTGCAGGATCCTTGGGCGCGCCCATCCGGTGACCCAAGGCCTTGCGCACCACATCGGCAAGCTTGGTGGTGGTATTGAACGGCCGCGCCGCGACAATCGCGCGGGCGATGCGACGCGATTTCGGCTCTTCGCCATAAAGGTAGATGACATTGGCAATTTCGGCCTCGTCCGCCGAATTGACGAAATCTGCCGCACTTTCGCCCGACTGGCTCATCCGCATATCGAGCGGGCCGTCTTTCTGGAACGAGAAGCCGCGATCGGCCTGGTCGATCTGCATCGACGATACGCCGATATCGAGCACCACGGCATCGACCTGTTGCACGCCGCATTCGGCGAGCCTTTTATCCATTTCTGAAAAGCAGGCGGAGTGGAAGCGCAAAGCACCGCCACTCCGCTCTGCAAGGTCAGCACCTGCTGCGGCAGCATCGGGATCGCGATCAAAAGCATGAACGCGTGCACCCGCAGCCAGGATAGCCCGGCTGTAACCACCAGCACCGAAAGTGCCATCCACGACGTCTGAACCTGGGGTGATGGCCAGAGCGTGAATTACTTCATCCAGAAGGACCGGAATATGGGGGGAAGGCTGCGTCATTTGCCGCGCCTCCCATGCTCGCCCAGCCAATATTCCAGCTCTTCGCGAACATGCGCAAAGGCGGGCGGGGCGGAATCCATGAACACATCAGGATTCCAGAGCATGAAATGAGTCGTCGCGCCGAAGAAGAAGGCCTTCTCGCCGAGCTTGCCGAAATGGCGCAGCATCGGCTGCAGCACGAAGCGGCCGCTGCTTTCAAACGCGGTTTCGAAGATCGAGGAGGCAACGACGCCGGCGCTCTCACGGTCGAATTCGCCGCCGCGCTGCACCGCTGCCTGCCATTGGGTTTCGATATCTGCCCGCAATTTCTGGCGCTCGGCGCGGCCATAACCGATCAGGCAGGGAAGATTGGGGTGGCGCGAGATGCAGACAATGTTCTCGCCAGAGGATTCAGCAACTGTGTCGCGAAGCTCGGCCGGGATGGTGACGCGCCCTTTGGCATCGATCGTCGATAGTCCGGAACCGGCATAGACAACGAATGCGGACACAGTCTTGAAACACCCCTTCCCTTGGGCGCAATCCACCGTCCGCTAAAGCGCAACGCCTTCGCGTTGACGTTCTCTTGAACGCAACAAATTGGATTTCACCCCGATAAGGATGTTCCTTATCAAGGGATTTCGTGGGTGAAAAGAGGGATTCTATGGGAATTTTTGGGCTTAGCGTATCACTGCATTGTTTTTATTGTATTTTTTGTTTTGCATTCCCTTCTCTATCGCTCGACCCGCGTTAACAGTTACAATTTGACGACAATCCTATTCCATTGTTTTTAATGTATATTTTTAAAAGTCGATTTCGACTGCCCAGATTATTCCAGAATTTCCCCACGCTGTCCCACAAGCCTGCGACCCCGTTCGAGTCGGTCCAAAAGCTGCATCGTCCAGTCCATATTCGGTGAACTGTCGCCGCCAGGTAAAGCAGACTGCCATAGCGCGCTGTGCAGCAAGTCGGCATCGGCGACCAATATCACCTGCCCTTTCCCCGGCCGACACTCCGCCACCAGCCCGCCTTCGGCAATACGACAATTGCCTGAACCTGATTTCAGCGCCAGCCATTGCCCTGGTGAAATCGTGCGGAGTTGGTGCTTGCCAACTTTGGCCTCGGTTTCCGATGTGGTGGCATCGGGATCGATGGGCAGCACCAGTTCGAGCCCCCAATGCGCGAACAGCGGCGAGTGCATCGACGTAAACAGCGGCCGCGCCGGATCGCCGAAGGGAAGTTCGCTTGGCCATTGCAAGGCGGGATCGGCAAAGAACAGCAACCGCCCACCTGCCTGCACCCAATGATCAAGGCGTGCCAGTTCCTCGGGGGTGAACGGGCGCGGCTGGACGAGCATCGCGACCTTGGCCTTGGCCGCCTGCAACTGCGCAACATTATCCACCATGATGATCTGGCGATCCTGATCCAGGCGCACAAACAGCGGATCCGCCTTGCCTTCGCCGCGCGCGACAGCCCCAAGATCGGCAGCACCCCATTGCAGGTCGATGCTCGACATCATGACCATTGGACGGTCTTGCACAGGCTGGCTGCGGCTTTGCCACCACCAGACAATCGCGATGCCAACAATCAGGGTGATCAGGAGCAGCGCCGGCAAGGCGCGGTTGCGCAGCACCATGGCGTCAGTTCGGCGCGCGCTGTTTCGACTTGGGTTCTTCCTCTGCACCGACAGAGGGGGTGACGCCCAGCTCGGCGAGCGGTTCATCCTTAGGCTGTTCACCATCCTTGCGATCGGTCACGGTCGAAGCTTGTGTCGGCTGCATGTTGCTGTCCGCACGGTCGAGGATCATGTTCGCGATCGAAACAAATAACAGCACGGCCACAAGGCCAAGCAGGCCTACCTGTATGCGCTGCACAGCGGATTGTGCCGGACGTGCCATGGCCCGATTAAAGCCCAATCAATCGGCTTTGTCCAGTTGCCATGGCATTGGCGGCAATCCCTTGGATTGCATCCAAACGGGATTGTAGAGCGTCGAAAGATAGCGGAATCCGGTATCGCACAGGATGGTGGCTATCCGGTGCCCCGGACCGAGCTGCTTTGCCAGCTCGACAGCGCCAGCAACGTTGATGCCCGAAGAAAGCCCCAGACAAAGCCCCTCTTCTGCGAGCAAACGGCGAACCCAGACCAGGCCTTCTTCATCAGAGATGCGGAACTGTGTATCGATAGGCGCGCCATCGAGATTTGCGGTAATCCGCCCCTGCCCGATACCTTCGGCAACCGAATTGCCTTCCGCGCGCAATTCGCCATGCGCATAATAGTTATACAGTGCTGCGCCATACGGATCGCTGAGGGCGATCGTCACATTTTCATCGCGCGCTTTGAGGCCAAGGCCAACACCGGCAATCGTACCGCCGGTTCCCGCGGCACAGGTAAAGCCATCGACGCGGCCCTCCATCTGATCCCAGATTTCTTCGGCAGTTGTTTCGATATGCGCGCGGCGATTGGCGATATTGTCAAACTGGTTCGCCCAGATCGCATTGTCGGTTTCCTCGGCAATGCGGCGCGAAGTGTGCACGAAATGTCCGGGGTTGGAAAAGGGCGCGGCGGGCACGAGGACGAGTTGGGCACCCAGCGCGCGAAGCGTATCCTTTTTCTCCTGGCTTTGCGTTTCCGGCATGACGATGATCGTCTTGTAACCCAGCGCATTGCCGACCAACGCCAGACCGATACCGGTATTGCCCGCCGTGCCTTCGACAATGGTGCCGCCCGGCTTCAACGTCCCCTGCTCTTCCGCGTCGCGGACGATGAACAAGGCTGCGCGATCCTTCACCGATGCGCCGGGGTTGGCAAATTCGCACTTCCCGTAAATCTCGCATCCGGTGGCTTCGCTTGGCCCCTTCAAAAGGACGAGTGGGGTGTTGCCGATAAGGTCCAGACTGTTTGGCGTCGCTTTCATAACCCCTCAGGTAGTTTCGGATGGAACAAGACGCAAGCGATGGCGACTTTTCGAGCAAGAAGTTCGCCTTTGCATGTCGCCTTGCAGTTCATCGTGCAGAAGCAGCGATTTGTCGATGAAGCCTAATTGGGTATTGTTATACTATATCATTTCATCTAGCAGACGCGCGAACAAGACAATGGGATAACAAATGAAAACCCTTTTCCGTACCAGTGCAGCGACCTCAATTCTCGCCCTCTCCCTTATCTCCTCCCCAGCTTTTGCGCAGCAACAGGCGGAACAGGATGTGGCCGATGATGACTTTCACCGCACCGGCGAAATCGTCGTCACCGCGCCCTATTTTGAACGGCTTGACCTGCTGGCGGGCACGTCGGCGCTGTCGGGTGAAGAACTGGCGCAGCAATCGCGCGGCCAGATTGGCGACACGCTGCTCTCGCTTCCCGGTGTTTCGGCAACCAGCTTCACGCCCGGCTCGTCACGCCCGGTGCTGCGCGGTTTCCAGGGCAATCGCGTCGCCGTACTGACCGATGGTATTGGCAATATCGACGCTTCGAATACCTCCGCCGACCATGCGGTGACGATTGAATCGCTGACCACCGAGCGCATAGAAGTGCTGCGCGGACCTGCCGTCCTGCTGTTTGGCGGCCAGGCAGTGGGTGGTGCGGTGAATGCCATCGACAAGCGTATCCCGCGCGCAATTCCCAAGGAAGCAGCCCATGTCGATGCGCTGGCAGGCTATGGCAGCGCTGCCGATGAATGGTCGGCTGGTGCGTCGGTTGACGTTCCGGTAACCGATCGCCTGGTGGTCCATGCCGATGGCAGCTATCGCAAAAGCGATGACCTGCGCATCTCGGGTTACCAATTGTCGCCCGTTCTGCGCGACGAGGTTTTCGACCTTGCAGATGAAGAAGAAGCAGAAGGCGAACTCGACGAGGCAGAAGAGCTGCGTGAAGCCGCCGAGAATCGCGGACGCATTCCTAACAGTGCGGTGGAAACCTGGACTGCAGGCGTGGGCACCGCCTTCATCGACGATGGCGGCAATCTGGGCGTTTCGTTCAGCATCTATGATACCAAATATGGCATTCCCGGACGCCCCGGCGTTGGCCATCATGAAGAAGCGACCGCAGACGGTGAACAAGTTTCAATGGCTGAGGCTGGCGAAGAAGCGGTTACCATCGGCCTGCGTCAATATCGCGCCGACATCCGCGGTGAAGTCGAAACCGGAGGCGGTTTCCTTGAAAAGCTGACCTTCCGTGCCGGCTATGCCGATTATGAGCACACCGAATTCGAAGGCGATGAAATCGGCACCGTTTTCAAGAGCAATGGCTTTGAAGCGCGCGCCGAAGCTGTGCAGGCCAATCGCGATGGTTGGCGCGGTGCAAGCGGCATCCAGTACCTGTCGCGCGATTTCGAAGCGATTGGTGCCGAAGCTTTTGTTCCGCCCAACCGTACCCGCCAATTGGGATTGTTCTCGCTGCAGGAGTTCGATCTGGGCGGGCTGCACTTAGAAGCAGCGTTGCGTTATGACCGGGTGAAGCAGGAAGCGCAGACGCTGGGCATCACGCGCAATTTCAACAATGTATCGGCTGCCTTTGGCCTGGCTTATTTGATCGGCGATTTGAAAATCGGCATCAACGCTTCGCGCACAGGCCGAGCGCCTGCAGTCGAAGAGCTGTTTTCAGACGGGCCGCACATCGCAACCCAAGCCTATGAAATCGGCGATCCCGATCTGCGCAGCGAAAAGGCCTGGAATGCGGAGCTGTATGCGCGTTTCGACAGCAGCAATGTCGACGCGACGGTCACCGTCTACTCGAACTGGTTCGATGGCTTCATCTATGAAGACGCCACCGGCGCGGAAGAAGACGACCTGCCCGTTTTCCAATATTTCCAGAGCGATGCCCGTTTCTGGGGCTTTGAGGCCGATGTCTCTGCACGCCTTGGTCGTGTCGGCGGGTTCGATTTCGTCGTTGATGGCGTTGCCGATTACACCCGCGCCTCGATCTCCAACGGCGGTGGCCCCGTTCCGCGCATACCGCCGCTTCGCCTCCTGGGTGGCGTTGAACTGCAAAGCGGCAGCCTTGACCTTCGTGGAGAGGTTGAATGGGCGGACGACCAGCGGCGCAATGCCGCTTTTGAAACCGAAACCGCAGGCTTCACGCTGGTCAATGCATCAGCAAGCTGGCGCCCCTTCGGTCGTGACCGCAACATCGCGCTGATCGCCTCGGTGAACAACATCTTCGACGTTTCCGCGCGACGCGCTGCTTCCTTCACCAAGGATTATCTGCCTCTGGCCGGGCGTGATTTCCGAGTAACGGCACGTATCAGCTTTTAATTGCATTTGACTCATCCGGCGTTCAGCATTGTCTTTCCAAGATAGGCTGGACGCCAACAACAAGAGGACAGAGTCATGCGCAAGATAATCGCCGCCTCCTTAGTCGCAGCATCGCTTTTGCTGTCGGCTTGCAACACCGTGAAGGGCTTGGGACGCGATATTGAATCGGTCGGCCAGGCAGGTGACGAGGCTATTTAAGCGGTCTCTGGTTCTTCACTTGCAGCGCCGCCTTCGGTCTTTTCGCGGCGGCGCTGGGTGAACCAGATCGCGACAAGCGCCAGCTCGTAGAGCAGGCAAAGCGGAACAGCGAGCAGCAATTGAGAGACCACGTCGGGCGGGGTCAACACCGCTGCAACCGCGAAAGCGCCTACAATGGCGTAGCGACGCCCGGCTTTGAGCTGGTCGCGCGTTACAATCCCTGCACGTTCGAGCAGCATCAGCAATACCGGCAACTGGAATGCGACGCCGAAGCCGAAAATGAAGGTTGTCGCAAAGCTCAGATAATTGCCTACCCCGGGCAACGCCTCTTGCGTCACGCCGCCAACAGTCCCTTCAAAACCAAGGAGGAAGCGCAGCGCCACCGGCATCGCGCCGAAATAGGCCATGCTCGCACCCAGCGCGAACAGCACCGGCGTCATCAGCAGGAAGGGCAGGAACGCCTTCTTCTCGTTGCGATACAGCCCGGGGGCGACAAAGCGCCAGATTTGCGTCGCGAACACCGGGAAGCTGAGCATCAATGCGGCGAACAGGCCGACCTTCACCTGCACGAAGAAAGCCTCGAATATATCGGTGTAAATCAGTTTGTCCTGCCCGACATTTTTGAGCGGCTGGACCAGCCAGCCATAAATCGGCTCCGCGAAATAGAAACATACGCCAAAGGATATGGCGAGCGCCGCCACGCACCAGAGCAGCCGGTTGCGCAGCTCGACCAGGTGATCGAGCAACGGCATCTTGCTATCGTCGATGTCCTTCATGGCTGCGGCTCAGCCTTGGGCGGGCTTTTATCTGCCGGATCCGCAGCGACCTCTGGCGGCGGCAGCGAATCATATTCGCGCACCGGCGGATGTTCGCGCATGATGCGCTCATTTTCCGCCGCCCATTTCTTCTCAAGCTCTTCCAGTTCGGATTGGCGCACCATCTCGTCGATACCGCTGCGGAAATGCGAAGCCATCCGGCGCGCCTTGCCGACCCATTGGCCGACATAACGCAACACGCGCGGCAGGTCTTTGGGACCGATCACCAACAAGGCGACCAGCGCGACCAAGAGCAATTCGCCGGATGCGATATCAAACATGCGGGTTCAGCCCGGGATCAGGGGATCAGTTGGTCTTGTCCGCCTGTTTTTCGGCATCAACAACGGTGCCTTGTGCATTGTCGATGCGCGGTGCGGGCTTTGCCTCATCGTCTTCGGCCATGCCCTTTTTGAAGCTTTTGATGCCCTTGGCGACATCGCCCATCATGTCCGAAAAGCGGCCCTTGCCGAACAACAGCAGGATGATGATGCCGACGACCAGCCAGTGCCAGATGCTGAAACTACCCATTTTTCAAACTCCTCGTGCGGGGGCTTCCCCAATCGCTGCACGCCAGCAGCATTGTTGCTTATGGGATTTAAGCGCTTTCCTCGCCAATTTCCAGTTCGCTCTCGCCTTCTTCCGGCATATCGCCACTTTCGACGGCAGAAAGCCCCTGCAACCCTTCGAGCGCAAGGTCGACCGGATCGAGCAGCCCTGCCGCTTTAAGGTCGGATAGACCGGGCAGATCGCGGCGCGACGCCAATCCGAAATGCGTCAGAAATTCGCCTGTCGTCGCGTAGATCAAAGGCCGTCCCGGCACTTCGCGGCGACCTGCCGGGCGGACCCAGCCTGCTTCCATCAGCACATCGAGCGTGCCTTTTGAAATCTGCACGCCGCGAATGGCCTCAATTTCCGCGCGGCTGACGGGTTCGTGGTAGGCAATGATCGCCAGCGTTTCGACCGCGGCGCGGCTCAATTTGCGGCTTTCCTCGCGTTCGCGGCGCAGCAAATGCGCCAGATCGGCGGCAGTCTGAAAATGCCAGGTTTTGCCGCGCTTGACGAGTTCGACACCGCGGCCCTGATAATGTTCTTCCAACTTGCCGAGCGCGCCAGGAACATCGACCTCTTCGCCGACATAAGCGCGGATCTGTTCGATTGTCATCGGGGCTTCGGATGCGAACAAGGTCGCCTCGACCGCCCTAACCGCCGGATCATGTTCGATCATCATGCCTTTGCCCCTGCCCGCGACTTGACCATCAACGGCCCAAAATTCGCTTCCTGCTGCAACTCCACCCGCCCCTGTTTAGCCAGTTCCAGCATGGCGAGGAAACTCGATGCCAGTGCCGAACGGCGCAATGCCGGTTCGGCATCGGGGGGCAGGAATGCCTCCAACTGCGTCCAATCGAGCGCATGGCCAAGCATGGCGGAAACGCGGTCGAGCGCCTCTTCTAGCGTCATCACCGCGCGCCGCTTGACCACATGCATCACCGGTGCATTGCGCGCCTGGATCTGCCCATAGGCGGAAATCAGTTCGAAGAAATTGCAATCCCATGCGGTGGTGCGCACCACGCGCAATCCTTCAGGGGCGCCGCGCGTGAAGATATCGCGCCCGATCCGGTCGCGCGCCATAAGCCGCGCGCCGCTTTCACGCATCGCATTCAACCTCTCAAGCCGAAGCTGCAGCCGCAGCGCCAATTCTTCGGGCGACGGATCGATTTCCGGGTCTTTCGGCAGCAACAGCGCCGATTTCAAATATGCCAACCAGGCTGCCATCACGAGGTAATCGGCCGCCAGTTCAAGCTTCAGCGCGCGGGCATTTTCGATGAAACCCAGATACTGCTCAACAAGTTGCAGGATCGAAATCTGCCGAAGGTCGACCTTCTGCGTGCGGGCAAGCGTGAGCAATAGGTCGAGCGGACCTTCCCAGCCATCAATGTCGATGGTCAGCCGTTCGCTGTCGTCCGCGACTTCCGGCGGCGCGGATTCGCCCGCTTCGAACTCAAGGTCTTCGTCTAGGCCCATGACGCGCCTGTTTCCGCATTGGTAGCCTTTGCATCGGCAACATGCACAGCCAATCCCAATAATTCGTCGCGCTTGGCAAGCAGGAAGTCGAGCCGCTGCTGATCAAACGCCACCGAAGGCAGCGCCGCTCTTGCTGCATCAACCCGTCGCCGGGCATCATCGGAAATGTCGGGTAACCGGTTGGCGATAGCGACCATCTCGTCCAACCGGCCCCAGCAATTGAGCGCAACGTCGCAGCCGGCTGCAATGCAGTCCACCGCATGGGTCGGCACGTCGCCCTTCAGGGCTTTCATTTCGAGATCGTCGCTCATCAACAGGCCATCGAAGCCGATTTCGCCGCGAATGATATCGTGGATGACGGTGGGCGACATGGTGGCGCACCGCTCATTGTCCCACGCATCATAGACCAGATGTGCGGTCATCCCCATCGTCGCGCCATTGAGCGCGCGAAACGGTGCAATGTCCGCTTCCAGCTCTTCGCGCGAGGCATGGACATGGGGCAGTTCGAAATGGCTGTCGACGATCGCGCGGCCATGCCCGGGCATATGCTTGATAACACCAGCCGCGCCACCCTTGTGGAGCCCGTCGAGCACCGCACGGCCAAGCGCGGCAACACGCACCGGATCAAAACCCATCGCCCGATCACCAATGGCTGCCGTTGTGTCGGCTACGCGGACATCGAGGACAGGCAGGAAATTGACGGTGATCCCAACCTCGTTGAGTACCAATCCCAGTGCCTCTGCATTAACCCGCGCTGCCTCAATCGCGGTCATCGCGGAAATATCGTATAATGCATCAAAAGCAGAGCCGGGCGGAAATGCGGGCCATGTCGGGGGTTGCATGCGCATCACCCGGCCGCCTTCCTGATCGATGAAGATCAGCACATCGTCGCGCCCGTGGAGCGAACGGAGCGAATCCGTCAATGCACGCAACTGTTCCCGGTCGCGGATGTTGCGCCTGAACAATGTGTAACCGACGGGATCAACTTCAGCGAACAAGGCCCGTTCGTCGCTGGTCAGTTCTTCGCCGGACAGCCCGAATATGACTGGTTTCATGACTGGACCGAACTCCGAATTTCCACGGCAAAAGGCTAGGTCAGCTTCGCCCTACTGACAAGCGCGTCACTCGGCAGCGAAGGTGAAAACTGTGCAAAACCGGAAAAAATAGGCCGTGGAGCGATGCCCCGCTCCACGGCCGAAAATGCCTTCATCCCCCAATGAAGGCAAATCCGCCTGACGGCGATTACTTGACCACCATGCAATTCTCGCCAGCCGCCTTCAGCTTGGCACACAATTGCTGGGCGGCAGCCGGGTTCGCGGCCACTGCCTGGAGTCGATAAACCTTGCGTCCGCCTTCGGCCGCGCCTTCGGCGATGCGGCGGTTAAGGCCGGAAAGGAAACCAAAACGCTTGCCCATGGCCGCCCATGCCTGGTCAGCCTTGGCGGAATCGCTGAACGCTCCAAGCTGGACAAAGCCGGCGCCAGCGGGGGTTGCACCCTCCGCCTGCGAGGCTGCAACAGGTGCCGGTGCTGGTGCTTGGGCAGCAGCCTTGGCCTTGGCAGGATCGATCGATACTTCGACTTTCTTGCCCTCGCTCGCGGCAAAGGCGGCATCGCCCTCACCTTCAAAGCTCTTGCCCTCACGGTCGGTCGGGGCGACCTTATAGTCGCCTTCCTGCGCGGCAATCAGTTCGCCATTGCCCGATGCCCCGCCCGATTGGCTGCGCTGGATCCAGTAAATGCCACCAACAATCGCCGCGAGCAGCGCGAGGCCAGCGAGAACCAAACCGGCAACCTTCAGCGGTGAAGCGGTCTCTTCATATTCGTAGCCATCGGCGGTTTCGAGCCAAGGCAAGCGATCCGCATCGTCCAACCCCAAATCTTCATCGCGATCGTTGTCGGTCATCGCTTTCAATCCCTCTGGTCACAGTCGATTCACTTTTGCCCACTTACATCTGCGTTGCGGCGTCCACTCCCATCAAACGCAGACCGTTGCGAATAACCTGCCCCAAAGTTTCTGCCAAGAAAAGTCTCGCGCTGCTGAGTTCGGGCGATTGTGCCAATATGAAGCGCTTGTCGGGCTGGTCGTTACCCAGGTTCCAATAAGCATGGAATGCCGCCGCCAGATCGCCGAGGAAAAAGGCGATGCGATGCGGTTCGCCGGCCTTGGCCGCTGCCTCGACCACGCGCGGCAGGTTTGCCGCTTCGCGCACCAGCGACAATTCCTCTGCACCCAGCAGGTGCAAATGGTCAGAGCCAGGCTTGAAGCCTTCCTCCGCCTCTGCCTTGCGCAGCGTCGAACAGATGCGAGCATGGGCATATTGGACGTAGAATACCGGATTGTCCTTTGACGCTTCGACAACCTTGGCGAAGTCGAAATCCATCTGCGCATCCGCCTTGCGGGTCAGCATGGTGAAGCGAACGACGTCCTTGCCCACTTCGCGCACGACATCCGCGAGCGTGACGAAATTGCCTGCGCGTTTCGACATCTTGATCGGCTCGCCACCGCGCAGCAGGCGCACCATCTGCACCAGTTTCACATCGAACTCGGCCTTGCCTTCGGTCAGCGCGGCAACCGCTGCCTTGATACGCTTCACGGTACCGGCATGGTCGGCACCCCAGATATCGATCAGCCAGTCGGCATTTTGCGCCTTCTGGAAGTGATAGGCCATATCGGCGCCGAAATAGGTCCAACTGCCATCCGATTTGCGGATCGGGCGATCCTGGTCGTCGCCAAATTGGGTCGATTTGAACAGCGGCAGCGTCACCGGCTCCCAATCGGGGTCGGGTTCACCCTTGGGCGGCTCAAGTTCACCATCATAAACAAGACCCCGCTCGCGCAGGAAGGCTTCGGCGGCTTCGGGTTTCTTCGCCCGCTGCACTTCGGCTTCGGATGCGAAGATATCGTGGTGGATACCGAGCAGCGCGAGATCGGACCGGATCATCTCCATCATCATCGCAACCGCGGTCTCGCGGAAAAGCACCAGCCATTCGCTTTCCGGCGCACCGACAAATTTGTTGCCATGTTCAGCCGCAAGTTTCTGGCCAACGGGCACGAGATAATCACCGGGATAGAGTCCCTCGGGGATTTCGCCCACATCCTCGCCCAACGCTTCGCGATACCGCAGATGCGCCGAACGTGCGAGCACGTCAACCTGCCCGCCCGCATCGTTGACATAATATTCGCGCGTCACCTTATAGCCGGCAAATTGCAGCAAATTGGCCAGCGCATCGCCGACAACCGCGCCGCGGCAATGGCCCATATGCATCGGCCCCGTCGGGTTCGCCGAAACATATTCGACATTGACGGTCTTGCCCTCACCCAGGCTGGAGCGGCCATAATCATCGCCCTGCGTGGCGATGGTGCGCAGCTCTTCAATCCAGATTGACGGGTCGAGTTTGAGGTTGAGGAAGCCCGGCCCGGCAATGTCCACTGCAGTTACGCCGCTGACTTTGGCGAGCTGCGCTGCAATCGCCTCTGCCAACGCGCGTGGATTGCTGCCAGCGGGCTTTGCCAGCACCATCGCGGCGTTGGTGGCAAGGTCACCATGTGCGGCATCGCGGGGCGGCTCGACAGTCACAGCCTTGCGGTCGAGCCCGGCGGGGAGCGTTCCCGCCGTTTCAAGCGCGTCGAGCGCGGCGTTCACATGAGCGGCGAATTGGACAAAGAGGGTCACTATTATCTTTTCCTGCAAATAGGTTCGTCGGCGCAGTTTCGCTGCCCCCTAATCCATATGCCGGAAAAGAAAAAGGGGCCGGTCAGCCCCACGGGCTGGACCTTATCGGGTCACATTATATCGGAGCTGGTCCTCGGTAAGCTGGAAGCCCACAAGCAATTCGAAGCTGGCGCGCTGGATCGCGGCGCGAACTTCAGGATCTGCCATCGGATCGAGCGCGGCATCGGCATCGCCCGGGCGACGCTTGCGTGTGATTTTTTCAACGATTTCCGCCGGCAGTGCTGCCGAAGCCGGATCGATATAACCTGCGGCCTTGGCCGGGGCGCTGGCGCGGTTTTGGCCATCCGCGAAATTGAGCGTCACCTGCCCGATGCGCTTTGCAACAACGGCAGTGCCGCCCTGCACCACGGTCGAATAATAAGGCAAGGTCACCGAACGCGCACCGCTGGCATTGCTACGCCGTGCCTGCACCTCAAAATCGGCCTGCGAATAGATTTTCGCGCCTTCGCTGTTGCACGATGCGCGCAATTTGGTGATCGTCGCAACGACGTCCACCGAATCCGACGTCTGGCCGGCCCCGGGGCTGAACAGGGTTATGTCACCTGTACCTTCAGCAACGGCAACGGTGGGGCAACCCGTACGGGTCGCCGTAAAACCAACGCCCGATGACACATCCAGATCGCCATCGCCTGCACATCCTGCGAGCGTGAGCGCAGCGAGCGGCAAAGCGAAACGGACAGATTTCATGGGCATTTTCCCTTCGAATTACTTTGGCCTATCGACCTTGCAGGGTCTTTATCGGCGCTTCCCCAACTGTGCAACAAGGGAAAGTCCTTGGCCAGCGGCGCGACACTATCTAAATGACATTGCCGATGACTGAACAAAACTCTCCCAAACCGCCGTTGAAGATCATGCTGGCCGCGCCTCGCGGCTTTTGTGCAGGGGTCGATCGCGCCATCCAGATTGTCGAGCAGGCGCTCGATCGCTTTGGCTCGCCCGTCTATGTTCGCCACGAAATCGTGCACAACAAATTCGTGGTCGACAGCCTGAAAGCCAAGGGCGCCATTTTCGTCGACGAACTGGACGAGGTGCCTGCTGGTGCCCATGTCGTCTTTTCAGCGCATGGCGTGCCCAAGTCGGTTCCGGCGGATGCCGAAAATCGCGGACTATCCTATTTCGACGCCACCTGCCCACTGGTTTCCAAGGTGCATCGCCAGGCCGAACGACAGGTGGAGGCCGGCCGCCACATCATCTTTGTCGGCCATCGTGGCCACCCTGAAGTGATCGGTACATTCGGCCAGGTGCCGCAGGGCGCGATGACGCTGGTGGAAACCGTCGAGGACGCCGAAAATCTGCAGGTGCCCGATAGCAGCAATCTTGCTTTCCTGACGCAAACCACGCTGTCGGTCGATGATACGGCGGATATCGTCGCAGCACTGCAGCGCCGTTTTCCCGGCATTGTCGGGCCGAAGGGTGAGGATATCTGTTACGCCACGTCTAACCGGCAGGCGGCGGTCAAGGCGATTGCCGGAAGCTGTGACATGCTGTTCGTCATCGGTGCGCCCAACAGCTCCAATTCGCTCCGCCTCGTCGAAGTCGCCGAGCGCGCGGGCACCATATCCCGGCTTGTTCAGCGTGCCGAAGATATCGATTTTGCCTGGCTTGATGGCGTTAAGACATTGGGCATCACCGCAGGCGCTTCGGCGCCCGAAGTGCTCGTCCGCCAGTTCATCACGCACCTCGCCACGCGTTTCGATGTGAGCGGGGAACAGGTGGTGACGGCAGAGGAAAGCATCACCTTCAAGCTGCCCCGGGGCCTAGTGGCCGCCGCCGATCCGGTCTGATGGCTGTTTACACGCAGGTGAGTGCTGAGGCCGCAGAGCGGCTGTTGGCGCTGTACGATGTCGGCCGGCTGGTTTCGCTCAAAGGCATCGCCGAAGGCGTGGAGAACAGCAATTACCTGCTCGAAACTGATCGCGCGCGCTTCATCCTGACCTTGTATGAAAGCCGGGTCGATCCGGCGGATCTTCCCTATTTCCACAACCTCCTCGCACATCTGCACAATGCCGGATGCCCGGTGCCACGCTTCATCGATGATCGGCAGGGTAACTGGCTGCAAGACCTGCTCGGCAAGAAAGCCTGCCTGATCGAGTTTCTGCCCGGTATCTCGGTATCCGAACCGACCCCGATCCAGGCGGCAGCGGTGGGCAAAAGCATGGCGCAGATGCACAAGGCGGTTGCAGGTTTCAGCGAAGCCAAGCCCAATCCGCTGGGGCAGGAAAGCTGGAAGCCCTTGTTCGAGCGCTGTGACCGTGCAGCTGCCGAAAGCCTGCTGCCGGGGCTCGCCGACGACATTTCGCGTGAATGCGATTGGCTGGAGGCAAATTGGCCGAGCGACCTGCCGAAACATGCCGTGCATACCGATCTTTTCCCCGACAATGTCCTGTTCCGCGGCGATGCGGTTGGCGGACTTATCGATTTCTATTTCGCTTGCACCGATTTTCGCGCGTTCGACCTTGCGGTGACCCATGCCGCCTGGAGTTTCAGCAATGACGGCAAAAGCTATCTCGCCGATATCGGCCGTGCGCTGTTGCAAGGTTATGGCGAAGTCATCCAGTTGAGCGATGCGGAAAAGCAGGCCTTTGCGCTGCTCGGCCGCGGCGCTTCGTTACGCTTCCTGCTCACCCGGCTTTATGACTGGATCAACACGCCCGCAGGCGCACTGGTTACGCGCAAGGACCCGCTGGCATTCCACCGGCGGCTGGAATTTTATCGCAGCGCCGATGTCGTAGCATTATTCGGTGTCGAGCAATGAAGAAGGTCGAAATCTTCACCGATGGCGCGTGCAAGGGCAATCCCGGCCCGGGCGGCTGGGGCGCGGTCGTGCGCTATGGCAAGCATGAGAAGGAAATTTCGGGAAATGATCCCGACACCACCAACAACCGCATGGAAATGACGGCGGCGATCCGGGCACTGAACCTGCTGGTCGAACCCTGCGCCGTGACATTGCATACCGACAGCAAATATGTGCTCGACGGCATCACCAAATGGGTCGAAGGCTGGAAGCGCAACGGCTGGAAAAATGCCTCGAAGCAGCCAGTGCGCAACGCCGATCTATGGCACGAATTGATCGAGGCCGTCGCCCGCCACAAGGTCGAATGGGTGTGGGTCAAAGGCCATAATGGCCATGAAGAGAATGAACGGGCCGACCGCCTGGCGAGCGATGCCGCCGAAGCGGTCGGTCGGTAATCAGCCCTCGCGCACTTCCGCGCCGGGGCCGTTCTTCAAAATCGATTCGATAGCGTTCTTGGCCGATGCCTTGCTCTTATAGCCTTCGGTCCAAAAGATGGTTTCGCTGTTATATTTGAAGTAGGCGACATATTCGCCGGCCTTGTTCTGCTTGATCTCGAAATAATGGGCCATAAAACCTCCTCACGCTGATGCGTATCGCGATAGTAGCGGCCCGTTGCGAACAGACAAGCAAAGCGGTGTAAAATTACGCAAAGCGGCTAGGATCATATTGATTGATTGGCAAATCGGGATCGGTTTTCCGTTCGAGAAGCAAATCGCCCGCCAATTTGGCAACTGCCGGTGCTGTCTGAATTCCGAAACCGCCTTGCCCAGCCAACCAAAAGAAACTGTCAACCGCCCCGTCGCGCCCGATCACAGGTTTACGGTCAGGCGCAAAGCTGCGCAAACCGGCCCATTTGCGTTCTAACCGTTCGATTTTCCAATCGACCACCTCTTCAAATCGGGCAATCGCCATTGCCACGTCCAGTTCTTCAGGCGCGGCATCGCAAGGCGGCGTTTCGATTTCGTCATGCGGGCTAAGCCACAGGCGGCCACCCGCTTCGGGCTTGAAATAGAAACTGCCATCCAGACCGACTACCAACGGCAGGTCGGCCGATGCTGCTGGCGAAACC
>JALREL010000170.1 GCA_023262005.1 Sphingorhabdus sp.
GGCCTGCAGCCGAATATTTTTCCTGATAGTGAACGGTGAGCGGGAAGAAATCCTGCCCTTCCTTCACCGACTTTGCCGCAGTAACCGCGCAAAGTACTACTGTTTCACCGAGGGTCGCCATCACAGCGCCGTCAGCCTGACGGGCAACCTTGCCCGTTTCGAGTGTCAGGGTTTTTCCGCCCCACTCGATCGATACATTCTTCACATTAAACATAGATTTTCCTTGAGATGCCTTCGCGCCCTATTGCGCAAAGGGGCCTCCTTTTTTCCGGGATCTCCGGCCCGGACCGGTCGAGGCATTTTGCGCCCCATGGCGGGGTCCACCGAAATGCGGACCCACCCCATATAGCAGAAGCGGCCCGCAGGGGGCCGCCTCGCAATTTCTTATTTACGCAGTCCGAGTTTGGAAATCAGCGCATTGTAACGCGCGACATCTTTTTTCTTCAGATAATCGAGAAGCGAGCGACGCTTGTTGACCATCTGGAGCAGACCACGACGCGAGTGGTTGTCCTTGTGATGGCTCTTGAAGTGAGCGGTCAGGGTGTTGATGCGGTCGGTCAGGATCGCAACCTGCACTTCCGGCGAACCGGTATCGCCCTTTTCACGGGCATTTTCCTTGATCACTTCGGCTTTGCGTTCAGCAGTAATAGACATTTTTTTCCTTCGAACATCGTGTTTTAAAGGTTGAAGCCACGAACGGTTCTTAATTCCCCGCCGATTTGCTCTACCAGCGCCAAGGCACGCATTTCTGCGTCTCGCGCCCAATATAGCCCATCTTTCGTGGCAACCCCGGCCAAGACGCGACCCTGTCGGATCGCCATTGCCGCATCCGGGGAGAGATCAAGAGCCGGGATGTCGACCAGCCCTGCCTCCAACGGCAAGATAATGTCCTTTGCGGGCGCGCCTTTACCGATTTCGTTGAGTTTGTCCAGCGAAATCGCCTGTTTGAGGCCAAAGGGCCCGGCTTTTTTCCGCCTCAGCATTGTGACATGGCCAACGGTGCCCAAGGCATAAGCGATATCGCGAGCGAGTGAACGGATATAGGTGCCCTTGGAAACATGAACTGTCAGTGTAACGCTATCAATCGGGGCATTTCCTGAAACAACATCAGAATGCGAAAGTTCCAGCCCATAAATCTGCACCTGGCGGCTCGCCATTTCCACCTGTTCCCCGGAACGTGCGCGCTCATAGGCACGCTTCCCGTCGATCTTTATCGCGGAATAGGCCGGTGGAATTTGATCTATCGCCCCTGTGAAATGCGGGAGCACAGCGCGCACTTGCGGCAAAGTTGGCCGCACCTCTGAGGTCGATACGACTTCGCCCTCAGCATCAAGCCCGCTTGTTTCAGTTCCAAAGGCTATCGTGAACTCGTAAACCTTGGAGGCGTCGAGCATGCGACCGCACAGCTTTGTCGCTTCCCCCAAAGCTATTGGCAGCACGCCGGTTGCAAGTGGATCAAGCGTTCCGCCATGCCCCACTTTCACTTTGCCATATCCCGCTTCCCGCATATTGCGTTTGACCGCAGCTACGGCCTGGGTCGAGCCCAACCCAACCGGCTTGTCGAGAATGATCCAGCCATGCATCGCGCCGCCATGCGCAGCCAAGTTGACGGCTGTCAATCCTTCGGGGCAACGGCCTTGCGAGCTTCGAGCCGGGTTTCCTTGCGAAGCTTGAGCCTTTCCTTGCGCGGCAGCGGTTTGGCCGCCGTCACCAGGCTTTCAAACTGGCAGAAATCGCCACGCACGAAAATGCCGCCAAATTTGTCGAGGGTTGAGGTTCCGCGCGTATCGAATGCAATCCCGTTTGCATAATCCAGGTCACGGCAGGGGCCGACGATGCGCGCATAATACCAGCGGCGCTGGCGATCTTCGATCCACAAACCGCGGTCACCATTGGCTTCGAAATTCCGAATTCCACCATGATTGGCAAAGGGGATACTCGCTTCGATGCCGTATTCGGACCATTCTTTCGGCGACGCCGCGAGCGACTGACAAGCGGTGAACGCGCCAGCAATGAATGTTGCCGAGATTAAAATCTTCCTCATGCAACCACTTATGCCGTCGTCAAGCTTAACGCGGCATGAGCAGCGGATTCCTTGCGCGCTTCCATGAAATGTCGGCGACACATTGCAATATAACGATCATTGCCCCCGATTTCGGTCTGCTGCCCGTCTATGACTGCCCGCCCCTCGCCGTCGACGCGCAGGTTCATCGTCGACTTGCGCCCGCAATGGCAGACCGCTTTCAACTCGACCAATGAATCCGCCAGACCGAGGAGCGCAGCCGATCCTGGAAACAATTCGGCGGCAAAGTCGGTACGCAAGCCATAGCAAAGCACCGGGATACCGGCCTCATCCGCGATACGGGCCAGCTGCAAAACCTGCTCACGCGACAGGAACTGCGCCTCATCGACCATGACGCATGCGAGTTTTCGCTGATCGTTCTCGTGGCTGATTGCGCCCCACAAATCGGTTTCAGGATCAAATTTGTGCGCGTCTGCCTTCAACCCGATGCGCGAGGTGACATAGCCTTGGCCGTAACGGTCATCGAGAGCGGCGGTCCACAACATCGTCTCCATACCGCGTTCGCGATAGTTGAAATCGGCCTGCAGCAGCGTGGTCGATTTGCCTGCGTTCATCGAGGAGTAATAGAAATACAGCTTAGCCATATAGTCGTCATAACTTTGCCTACTGGACGAGTCCAAGCCCTATCTGGCAGTGTGGCGCTCGGTCGCTGTGGGAGAAAAGATAATGCAGTGGAAAACTGCAAAATGGATGGTCGCTGTTGGGTTACTGTGCGCCTCTAGTCTAGGCAGCACCGCATCTACCTATCGATTTAACCTGGATCCAGAGTCCAGCTCGGTCGATGCAAAAGTTGCCTTCATGGGAATTGGCAACCGGAAAGCCTATTTTCCGGCAATGCGCGGGAAAGTTGTTTTGTCTCCCGAGCGAATGAACGAAATCGACCTCGATGTTTCCATCGACGCAACTCAGTTGAAGGCAGAAGATGGCCTGACCACCGGGCGGTTGAAGGGAAAGGATTTCTTCTACGTCGCGAAATACCCGGTCGTTCGGTTTGAAGGTAAAGTATTGTCGATGACAAGCCCAACTGCAGGTACTGTATCGGGTGAGTTAACCGCCCGGGGTGTGACGCGTCCGGTAAACCTCAACCTCAGCTTTTCCGCCCCTCCGGCGCAGGCGGACGGCAAAGATACCATCAGGTTGACCGGGGTAACCACAATCAACCGCCGCGATTTTGGGATGACGGCCTATTCGCTGGTCGTCGGGAAAAAGGTAACAATCACGATCAAGACAAAATTGGTGCCGGGCTAAGCCGTCATTCCTCGTCCGGCTTCAGATCCTGCGTGACGTGCGGATTAGACAACAGCTTTTCGATGTGACTTGCTTCATCAAAGCTTTCATCGGGCAGGAACTTGAGCTTGGCCGCATATTTCATGCGCACTTTGCTGGCGACTTCCCGCTGCAAAAAGGCAGTATTGGTGCGCAAGGCCTTGATCACTTCAGACTCATCCGCACCAAGCAGCGATTTCACGAACACCGTGGCGTGACGCAAGTCGGGGGACATGCGCACTTCGGTTATGCTGACGCTGTGGCTGGTGAGCACATCATCATGCACAGTGCCACGCGCCAGAAGGTCGGAAAGCACATGGCGCACTTGCTCGCCTACTCGGAGCAATCTGACCGAGCGGCCTTCGGGCGTTTCGTTATGCCGCGCCATCGTTGCCCCTGCCCGGCACGGGCGTTGGAATCGCGGTCGAGGTGGAACGGGCATATAATGTGGTCCAATTCTCGTCCCACAATTCGCCTTCGAGGAAAATCACACGACGCCCCCGGCGGACGACACGCCCTTTGCCCATTAGCGGACCAGCAGGGATGAGCTTGAGCAGGGTCATCGAAATCTCGAGGTTTAGCGGCGCTTCTGCACCACCTGTCGCCTGAACATGCGCCCAGCCCATCGCTTCGTCAAGAAAGCCGGCAACGAGCCCGCCCTGCACACCGCCGCGCTGGGTGATGAAACTATCCGGCGCGACGAAACGCATGGTTATGGTTTCGGTGACGGGGTCGAAGTCTAGAAACTCCGCCCCCATCAACTCGACATGTGAACCCCTTGTGCCAGCAAATTCCGTCACAGCGTGCGTTCACGCTCCTCGACTTCAAAGATTTCAAGCATGTCGCCCGGTTTGATGTCGTTGGTATCCTGAAGCACGACACCGCATTCGAGGCCGGCACGCACTTCGTCGACATCGTCCTTGAAACGACGCAGCGAAGCGATAACGGTCTTTGATACGATAACGTCTTCGCGGGTAAGGCGCGTATGGTATCCCTTGCGGATATGGCCTTCGAGGACGAGCAGCCCCGCGGCCTTGTCCTTCTTGCCTGCGTTGAAAACCTCCTGGATCTTCGCACGTCCGACGACGGTTTCGATGATTTCTGGACCAAGAATACCCGCCATTTCCTTGGCGACATCTTCGGTGAGGTGATAAATCACATCGAAATATTTGAACCGGGTCTTTTCACGCTCCGCAATTTCACGCGCCTTGGCGTTCGGGCGGACGTTGAAGCCGATGATCGGCGCCTTTGAGGCGTTGGCGAGGTTCACATCGCTTTCGGTGATTGCGCCAACACCCGATTGCAGCACGCGCACCTTGATTTCGTCGGTCGAAATCTTGTGCAGCGCATTGACGATCGCCTCGACCGAACCCTGGACATCGGCCTTGACGACAACCGCATATTCCTTCGCCCGATTGGCCGAAAGCGCAGAGAACATGTTGTCTACTGAAACCGGCGCCTGTGTGGTGCGCTTGAGCTTCGCCTGTTCCTTGCGGAAGGCAGCGACTTCGCGGGCGCGAGCTTCGTTTTCAACGACGGTCAGTATTTCACCTGCCCCCGGCACACCGGTGAGGCCAAGGACTTCGACCGGCATCGATGGTGTTGCCTGCTTAACCTGCTGACCCTTGTCGTTGATGAGCGCGCGGACTTTGCCCGATTCCTCACCCACGACGAAGACATCGCCGGTCTTCAGCGTACCGCGACGGATAAGCAGCGTCGCAACGGCGCCCCTGCCCTTGTCGAGCTTCGCCTCTACCACAACAGCTTCAGCAGCGCGATCCGGATTAGCTTTGAGCTCCATCAGTTCAGCCTGAAGCGCAAGCTTTTCCAGCAGATCATCGAGCCCGGTCTTCTTCAGAGCAGAGATTTCGACATCCTGCACTTCGCCACCCATCTTTTCGACGATGACTTCGTGCTCGAGCAGGCGCTCACGGATACGTTGCGGGTTAGCACCGTCCTTGTCGCACTTGTTGATCGCAATGATCATCGGCACATTGGCCGAACGGGCATGATTGATAGCCTCGATCGTCTGCGGCATGATGCCGTCATCAGCAGCGACGACGAGGATGACGATATCGGTCACCATCGCACCGCGTGCGCGCATTTCCGAGAAAGCTTCGTGGCCCGGTGTATCGAGGAAGGTGATCAGGTCACCGCCCTTGGTCTTCACCTGATAGGCACCGATATGCTGCGTAATGCCGCCAGCCTCGCCGGCCTGTACATTGGCGCCACGCAACGCATCGAGCAGCGACGTTTTACCGTGGTCGACATGGCCCATCACGGTCACAACCGGCGGACGAGCCTTCAGCGTTTCGGGTGCATCGACATCCTCGTCATGGGCGATATCGACATCGGCGTCCGAAACGCGGGTGATGTTGTGGCCAAATTCGGTGACCAGCAGTTCGGCCGTATCCTGGTCAATGCTCTGCGTCAGGGTGACAGGCATGCCCATCTTGAACAGCGCCTTCACAAGGTCACTGCCCTTTTCGGCCATACGAATAGCGAGTTCCTGAACGGTAATCGCTTCGGGAACGACGACGTCACGTACCTGCTTGGGCTGTGCATCGCGCTGCATACCTGACATGTGCGAACGGCGTTCCTTTTCGCGTGCACGCTTCAGTGCAGCGAGCGAACGGGCGCGTGCGCCTTCATCGTCATCGAGAGCACGGGTAACAGTCAGCTTGCCCGACTGGCGGCGGTTATCGCCTGCACGGTCGCGGCTCGGTTTGTGCGGTGCCTTTTTCGGATCCTCACGACGCAGCTCTTCACGACGCGTATCTGCGCCACGGACTTCCTCGCGCGGTGCGGCAGGTGCTGGTCGCTTTGGCGATTCCACTGGCGTGAAACGACGTGCCGGCGGCGGCGATGCACCGTCGGTCGTTTCTTCAATAACCTGTTCTTCTACCTGCACCGGAGGCGGCGGAGCCTTTGCGGCCTCTGCCTCAGCCTTGCGATTTTCTTCCGCGCGACGGCGCTCTTCCTCGGCAGCACGCAGGCGTTCTTCCTGTTCGCGGCGATTAGCTTCTTCTGCGAGCCGCAGACGTTCCTCTTCCGCCTCACGCTGCAGGCGAGCAACGCGCTCTTGCGGAGTTTCACCGCCGGGAGCGGCCGCACGGGCAGGAGCCGGCGGAGGAGGCGGTGGCGGAGGGGGTGGAGGGGGTGGCGGAGCAGCAACTTCTGGTTCGGGCGCATAGCCGGGCTTGCCGACCAGCTTCTTGCGCTTCACCTCGACCACGACCTTGTTGGTGCGGCCATGGCTGAAGGTCTGTTTTACCTCGCCCGACTCGATACGCGGCTTCAGCCCAAGGGGCTTGCGTCCCAATGTCGGTTTGTTTTCGCCTTCGTCACTCATTTTTCTACAGACCTTGCCTTCAATCAATTACCGTCCGGTGCAGTTTGTGCGCGGCGGTCCGCCTTGGCGTCGCCGCGCGCGTTACTGCATCCAATGAAATAAAGCCAGCGTTCGAGGTGATGTTTTACCCGTTCCGCCGCTTTTGCATCGGTGATCGCCACATGCACCGAGTTTGCTCTTCCGAGCGCCGCTGACAACCGGTCGCGATCGACCGGCAGTCGCATTCCTTTTCGCCCACTGCCTTCCTCTTCAAGGCCGACACGCCAGCTCTGATCACGCTTTGCAGCACCATCATCACTGGCATCGGATGCGTGAAGCAGCAGCTCAACAGCCCCGCCACGGGCCGCAGCATCGACCTTTTCCGCGCCGGAAAGCAGATTGCTCGCCCGAGCTTCCAGCCCCAGCCGATCCAGCGTCGCCTTTTCGAGGCCATCGCGGATGCGCGTGACAATATCGTCTGAAACCGAAAGTTCCGAAACCTTGAACGCGCGCTTCAAAAGACCGGCAAGCTTGCCCTTTGCACGGGCAGCTTCCAGTTCTTCGGCAGGCACGCCAATCCATGCTCCGCGACCGGGCGCCTTCCCGTGAATATCGGGGGCCACCTGGCCATCCGGGCCGAGCGCAAGCCGGATGAGCAGGCGTTGGTCCGCCCGCTCTCCCGTCAGAATGCACCTTCTTACAGGGCTATTACGGTCCTCATTGGGAGTCTTCCGCGGCAACGGCGTCCTCCTCATCAAACCAGTGCGCGCGGGCCGCCATGATGATCTCGTTGCCCTGCTCTTCATTCAGGCCATAGACCGCCAGGATACCGGGCTTGTCTTCGACACGGTGACGACGGTTATCGCCACGGCGTTGTTCGGTACGACCCTTCTGGATCAGTTCGTCGGTTGCAAGGTCGGCAAGATCGTCAAGCGTCTTGATGCCAGCCTTGCCCAGCGTGACCAGCATTGCTTCGGTCAGGTGCGGCAGTTCGGCAAGCGCATCTTCGACGCCCAGTTCGCGACGTTCGGTGCGTGATGCTTCCTCCTTGCGCTCCAAGGCTTCGACCGCGCGGCTCTGCAGTTCTTCTGCCAACTCGTCATCAAGACCTTCGATCGCTGCGATTTCTTCCATCGCGACATAGGCGACTTCTTCGAGTTCGCTAAAGCCTTCAGCGACGAGCAACTGAGCCAGTGTTTCGTCAACGTCGAGTTCCTGCTGGAACATTTCCGAACGCTCGACAAATTCCTTCTGGCGCTTCTCGCTCGATTCCGCCTCGGTCATGATGTCGATCGCACGGCCAGTCAGCTGGCTGGCAAGGCGGACATTCTGCCCGCGACGGCCGATGGCGAGGCTGAGCTGGTCATCGGGAACGACCACTTCGATGCGGCTTTCTTCTTCGTCGATGACAACGCGGCTGACCGTTGCCGGTTGCAATGCGTTGACGATGAAGGTTGCGGCATCATCCGACCAGGGGATGATATCGATCTTTTCGCCCTGCATTTCCTGGACAACCGCCTGAACGCGGCTGCCCTTCATGCCGACGCAAGCGCCAACCGGGTCAATCGAGCTGTCATAGCTGATGACGCCGATCTTCGCACGGCTGCCCGGATCGCGGGCTGCGGCCTTGATTTCGATGATACCATCGTAAATTTCGGGTACTTCCTGCGCGAACAGCTTTTTCATGAAATCGGGATGCGCACGGCTGAGCAAGATTTGCGGGCCGCGATTTTCACGGACCACCTTCATGATCAACGCGCGGACGCGATCACCGGGGCGAACCACTTCGCGCGGGATCTGCTGGTCGCGGCGGATAACGCCTTCTGCACGGCCCAGATCAACCACGACATGGCCGAACTCGACCGACTTCACGACA
>JALREL010000177.1 GCA_023262005.1 Sphingorhabdus sp.
TTCGGGCAAGCGCACCGCCAAGGCCGCGCTCAAGATTGCGGTCGACATGGCGGCCGAAGGGCTGATCAGCCAAGAGGAAGCCGTGCTGCGCGTCGATCCGATGGCATTGGACCAGCTGCTCCACCCGACGCTCGATCCGCAGGCGCCGCGTGATGTGCTCACCAAAGGCTTGCCAGCATCGCCGGGTGCCGCTTCGGGCAAGATCGTGTTTGATGCCGATACCGCCGAGAAATGGAACGATCGCGGCGAGGCCGTGATCCTTGTACGCGTCGAGACCAGCCCTGAAGACATTCACGGCATGCACGCAGCGCGCGGCATCCTGACCGCGCGTGGCGGGATGACCAGCCACGCAGCAGTGGTGGCGCGCGGCATGGGCCGCCCTTGCGTCTCAGGCGCAGGCAGCCTTGCCATCGACAATGCGGCAAAGCTGCTGCGGGTATCGGGCCGTGAGCTCAAGGAAGGCGATATCATCACCATTGATGGTGCGACCGGCGAGGTGATGGCGGGCGCCGTCCCGACGCTGCAGCCTGAACTGGTAGGGGACTTTGGCACTCTGATGGAATGGGCCGATGGTTCGCGCCGGATGAAGGTGCGCGCCAATGCCGAGACGCCCTTGGACGCGCAGACCGCACGCGACTTTGGCGCCGAAGGCATCGGTCTGTGCCGCACCGAACATATGTTCTTTGACGCAAGCCGCATCACTGCGGTGCGCCAGATGATCCTCGCCGAAGACGAACGCGGCCGCCGCGCTGCGCTCGACAAGCTGCTGCCCGAGCAGCGCAAAGACTTTATCGGCATCTTCGAGGTGATGGCAGGACTTCCCGTGACCATCCGCCTGCTTGACCCGCCGCTGCACGAGTTCCTGCCGACGCAGGAAGCGGACTTTGCCGAGGTTGCCGAAGCCGCTGGTGTCGGCATCGAAACCTTGAAGCAGCGCGCATCCGAACTGCACGAGTTCAACCCGATGCTCGGCCATCGCGGCTGCCGCTTGGGTGTCACTTATCCTGAAATCTATGAGATGCAGGCACGGGCTATCTTTGAAGCAGCCTGCGCCTTGCCGACCGCCCCCGTCCCCGAAATCATGATCCCGCTCGTTGGCACCCGCCGCGAGCTCGAACTGATGAAGGAAGTGGTCGAAAAGGCGGCCGAAGCGGTCTTTGCCGAACAGGGCAAGCGGATAGACTATCTGGTCGGTACGATGATCGAGCTACCGCGCGCTGCGCTGATGGCAGATGAGATCGCCGAGGTTGGCGCCTTCTTCAGCTTCGGCACCAACGACCTCACGCAAACCACGCTGGGGGTAAGCCGTGACGATGCCGCGCGCTTCCTCATCCATTATGTAGACAAGGGCATCTATGCGACCGACCCGTTCGTCAGCCTTGATGTCGAGGGTGTCGGCCAGCTCATCGAGATCGCTGCGACCAAGGGCCGCAAGACCCGGCCAGACATCAAGCTCGGCATCTGCGGCGAACATGGCGGCGACCCCGCCTCGATCGCGTTCTGCGAGCAAACCGGCCTCGATTATGTCAGCGCCTCGCCATACCGCGTCCCCATCGCTCGGCTCGCAGCGGCGCAGGCGGCTTTGCGGAATCGCTGATGTCGCTCAAGGGTAAGCCGCAGGCCGACCCGCTCGACCAGAGCTATCTCGACAAGATCGAGAAATATGGCCACGCGGTGATGTCTGTGGCGGACCGTGTCGACGAGCCTACGGGAGAGCCGAATTTTTCCTATTCGACCGGCGCCTATGAAAGCTATGGCGCGCCTGAACTGATCATCTTTGGTCTGTCGTCGGATATGCATCACCGGATTATCAATGAATTCTATTTTCGCTGGAACGACGGCACCCAGTTTATACTAGGCGAAGAGGTGACAGAGTTTCTCGAGGGCTATCCCGTTGTTTTCGTAGAAGCGGGCGACAGGGCAGCGCTTGATTATATGAACTTCACCCGCTGGTATTATGAGGGTGAGCCATTTCCCGTCTGGCAGATATTCTGGCCCGGCGTGAACAGCCGGAAATTCCCGTGGGAAGAGGATTGTCCGAAAGAGATCATCGATGCGCAGCCGGATTTGACTGCGCAAGGATTCGCAAATTTGCGCAAAGCTTGACGCCGCTGGCGATTTGTGGCCCTTGGACTGCGGAGGGGCTTCATGAAACCATGGTTACGATATTCGATCTGCATCCTGCTCGGGCTGGCAGGAGGTGCGGCCTATGCGGTGCACCAGGTGCGCAGCGGCGATCTGGGGCGGCAGGTGACCAACGGGCCATGGAGCACTAACACCGATAACGGCACCGCCGATGCCTCTGCCTTGAGCCGAGCGCGTGTATCGCTGTTCGGCCTGCTCGCACTGCCAGCTAAAGAGGCGATGTATTTCAACGCGCATAATGACAGCGACGGTGCACCGCTCAGCGGCAATTGCACCTACATAGTGAGCGGTGGTGAGCTTGAAGCCCGCTGGTGGAGCATCACACTCTACGAGGGCGAAGGCTGGCTGGTGAAGAATGAGGCCAATCGCTGGTCGGTCGGCGGCAATGCTCCAGAGCGTGACGCACAAGGCAACTGGTCGTTCACCGTCTCGCCTGAGAGAGCCGAGGGTCTGTGGCTACCCACCGGGCAAGCGCCGAAGTTCGACCTGACCTTGCGTGCCTATCATCCCAAGGGGGCGCTGCTTAACGATCCGGCCAACGCCAAACTGCCGACCATCAAGAAGGAGCGCTGCGCATGACCCGCAATTGGCTTCTTCCTATCCTCGCCGGGCTGGCTGTGGCGGCCGTCGCCTGGCACGGCACGCTGCTGGCAACACCCTATGTCCTGATGTCGGCTGCGATGAAGAAAATCAGCTCGGCGAACGGCAATGGCAGGGCCAATGTGTTCGGTTTCGGCGAGATGGCGACCGCTGATCGCCAACCGATTGTCCGGCCAAGCCCGGATCTTGTCTATTCGTCCTGCGTCTTCAATCTTTCGCAAGGGCCAGTTCTGGTCGATGTGGCCCCTGTGCCGGGCAAATATTGGTCGGTCAGCATCTTCGACGCGCGCACCGATGTTGCTGCTGTGCGCAGCGACAGGGATACCGGCGGCAAACCTGCCCGCCTCGCACTCGTCCGCAAAGGGCAGGTGGCCCCCAAGGGTTATGACGTGGTTCAGCTAGATCATGACAAGGGGATTGCGCTGATGCGCATCCTGCTCTCCGATCCGGCAGAATATGCCGAAGTCGATGCAATCCGGCGCAAATCCACCTGTCAGGCTGTGTCGGCAAAATAGCGCCATTTTAGGGGTTGCGAATCCGTGGAGCCACGCCTATTGGCACCGCTCCACGCACCCGTAGCTCAGCTGGATAGAGCACCAGACTACGAATCTGGGGGTCGGACGTTCGAATCGTTCCGGGTGCGCCATTTTCCTCTCCCTGTGCGAGAGTAGCCCCGAAAATGTCCTCAAAAGCAAAATCTGCGGTCGTCCTGTTGTCGGGCGGTCTCGACTCCATGGTTGTCGCAGGATTGGCGCGTGAAGCTGGCTATGCGATCCATGCGCTGACCATCGATTATAACCAGCGCCACCGGATCGAATTGGAAAGTGCGGCGCGCATTGCCGCGCATCTGGGTGCTGCTGAGCATATCGTGCTTCCGCTCGACCTGCGCCGTTTTGGCGGCTCTGCACTCACAGCCGACATCAATGTTCCCAAGGATGGCGTTGAGGAAAATGCCATTCCGGTGACCTATGTCCCGGCGCGCAACACGATTTTCCTTTCTCTGTGCCTTGGCCTTGCCGAAGCGCGCGGCGCGCGCGACCTGTTTATTGGGGTGAACGCGCTCGATTATTCGGGCTATCCCGATTGCCGTCCTGAATTCATTGCGGCTTTCGAGGATATGGCCAACCTCGCGACCAAGGCAGGGGTCGAAGGTGATCGCTTTACGGTCCACACCCCGCTCCAGCAGATGACCAAGGCCGATATTGCCCGCGAAGCGCACCGGCTGGGGCTCGATGCGGCGATGAGCTGGTCCTGCTACGACCCTACGCCGGATAACAAGGCTTGCGGCCAATGCGACGCCTGCCGTTTGCGTGCCAAGGGCTTTGCCGATGCCGGATTGCCCGATCCGACGGTTTACGCATGAGCTACGCGGTCAAGGAAATCTTCCTGACCTTGCAAGGGGAGGGCGTGCATGCAGGGCGGCGCGCAGTATTCCTGCGCTTTGCCGGCTGCAATTTGTGGACAGGGCGTGAAGAAGACCGCACCAGCGCGATCTGCCAGTTTTGCGACACCGATTTTGTCGGCATGGATGGCGAAAATGGCGGGCGATATGAAGCCGAAGCGCTGGCAGCGAAGGTTGCCTCCTTATGGGGCGAGGGGAAACAGCATCGCTATGTCGTGCTGACAGGCGGTGAACCCATGCTGCAGGTCGACGATGCGTTGGTTGATGCCCTGCACGCACAAGGCTTTACCATCGCTATCGAAAGCAATGGCACGCTGCCGGTGCATCCCGGCATCGATTGGGTGTGTATCAGCCCCAAGGCTGGCAGCGATGTCGTGCAGCGGCGCGGCAACGAACTGAAACTCGTATGGCCACAGGCAGGCAGCGAGCCTGCAGTGATGAAAGATTGGGCGTTCGACAATTTCCTCATCCAGCCCATGGATAGCGGCGATTCGAACGTGAACGAGTCGAACCGGAAATCGGCGATCGATTTCGTTTCGCACAACCCCAAATGGAGGCTTTCTCTCCAGAATCACAAGCTCTTAGGGCTACCCTAAGCAGTGTAGTAAACCCCTTTGACTTCATGTCACTTTGGTGACAGTCTCGACAGTGGAGAGACAAGGGGAGAGTGTCATGGCCAGTAGAGCCGATATGTCGTCGCATCGAACAACCTATGTCAGTCACGCCAAGCGCATGAGTACACATATTGCTTATGCGCTTGTTGTTTATACGCTTGCACTGATCTTCGAAGTTTCGCCGCAAATGGAAAGCAAGGGCATGGCCATCTGGCCCTATTTCGTGCTCGTTGCGCTTGTCGGCATTGCGATCCCGCCGTGCCGCAACCTTGAACGCAAATGGCAGCGTATTGATGCGCGTGGCGACAGTGATGTTGAAGGTCGTTTCAACCGCGATCTGGCAGCTTTGTGGGCTGGTGCCATCGGCCTTCCCACGCTGTTGGCGCTGGTTATCTGGATCATTCCCTGATCGCCTGATTGACGCTGTTCGGGCCCGCGCCTAAGCGGGTTACATGCTGACACCACAAGAGGCGCTTGAGCGCGCCGTAAATCTCGTCGACCAGGCAAAAAAGGCAGGCGCCGACGCCGCCGATGCCGTTTATCACTGTGATGCTTCGACCGAAGTCCAGGTGCGTCTGGGCGCGCTTGAAGATGTTGTTCGCTCAGAAGGCGAAGAAATCGGTTTGCGCGTTTTCCTTGGGCAGCGATCCGCCACCATTTCCTCATCGAGCATGAACCCCGAAGTGCTTAAGGGGCTCGTCACCCACGCCCTTGATATGGCGCGCGAAGCACCGGAAGATCCCTATGCCGGATTGGCGCCGGCAGAGATGCTGCTGAGAGGGGCGATTCCCGATGTCGACAGCGATGACGGTGCGGACCCCGACCCGCAATCGCTGCGCGAGGTTGCCCTCGCCTGCGAGGATGCTGCTCGCGCTGTTTCAGGCGTCACCAACAGTGAAGGCGCGGGCGCAAGCGCCGGGCGTTCGATTTTCGCTCTCGCGACCAGCCACGGCTTTGCTGGCGCCAACCATGCATCCGGCTATGGAATTTCGGCCAGCGTGCTTGCGGGGGAAGGCGACGCCAAGGAGCGCGATTACGACTGGCGTTCTGCGCGCCACCGTGCCGATCTCGATAGCGCTGAAGCGGTCGGCAAGCGCGCAGGCGAACGCGCGGTTCGACGGGTCAACCCCGGCTCGGTGAAAAGCGGTTCAATGCCGGTGATTTTTGATCCGCGCATCGGCAGTTCGCTCGTCGGCCATTTGATGGGCGCAATCGGTGGCAGCATGATTGCGCGCAAGACCAGCTTCCTGCTCGATGCACTTGGCGAGGCCTTGTTCGACAGTGCCATCAACATCATCGATGATCCGCTTCGCCCGCGCGGGCTTGGCAGCCGTGCATTTGATGGCGAAGGCTTGCCGACGGCGCGCACCGCGATCATCGACAAAGGCATACTAACCGGCTGGATGATGGAAAGTGCAGCCGCACGCCAGCTCGGCCTCAAGCCCACTGGCCATGCCAGCCGCGGCGGCAGCGGAGCGCCGGGCACGAGCCCGTCAAACCTGCATCTCGAGGGTGGATCGGTTTCGGTTGCGCAGTTGATTTCTGATATCGACTATGGCGTCTATGTGCATGAATTGTCAGGGCAAGGTGTCAATATCGTAACGGGTGATTACAGCCGCGGGGCCGCCGGTTTCCTGATCGAAAAAGGGCAGATCACCAAGCCCGTGAGCGAGTTCACCATTGCCGGAAATCTGAAAGACATGTTCCGCGTATTGACGCCTGCCGACGATCTGGAATTCGTCCGTTCAACCAATGTCCCGACGCTGCGCGTCGATGGCATGATGGTGGCGAGTGCCTGATCGCGATGCTGCGATAAATGCGGTCCGCGAAGCGGGCGATCTTGCGCTGGGCGCTTGGCGCGAAGGGCTGGCACCGGCAACCAAGGTCTGGGAAAAGAGCAAGGGCAATCCGGTTTGCGATATCGACCTAGCGGTCGACGCGCTTTTGAAAAAGCGGCTGGGCGCGCTCGCGCCGAATGTCGGCTGGCTTTCCGAAGAGACGGCAGACAATCCGGACCGTCATTCCATGTCGCGGCAATGGCTGGTCGATCCGATCGACGGAACCCGCGATTATATTCGCGGTCGGAGCGGTTGGTGCGTTTCGGTGGCTTTGGCAGAGGCCAGCGAAATCGTTTTTGCTGCGATGTATGCACCGGTGACCAAACAGCTTTGGGTGGCGCACAAAGGGGAAGGTACCACATGCAACGGCAAGCGTTTGTTTGCCAGCACGCGTGAGGAGTTCAGCGGTGCCCGTGTGCCAACCGACGCGTTGCCCAAGGTCGATCGCGATCTTGAAATGGTGCACAAGCCCAACAGCATCGCGATGCGGATGACGATGGTCGCCTGCGACCGGGCGGACCTCGTCGCTACGCTGCGCTGGGGCCATGAATGGGATATAGCGGCGGCGCATCTGATTGCCGAAGAGGCGGGTGCTGTGGTCACCGACGCAACCGGTGGAACCATATATTACAACAAGCCCAAGCCGCTTGATTTTGGCCTGATCTGCTGCGCCCCGGGAATACATGATGCGGCGGTGGATCGGTTGAAAGGCCGGGCAGAGGCGATTTTGGGGTAAATGTGCGTCCTACTTCGTGCGGGTCCACAATCCTTCGCGAACCATCTCTGCGGGATGATTGCGCACCGCATCCACCAAAGCACGCGCGACCCAACCCAGTTTCTCACCACGCGATGTAAAGATGCGATGGTCCCAGGCATGCTCGCCCGCTGCACGCACCTTGCGGGCGATGTCGCCGTAAATTCCCGCTGCGGTCAGCACCGACCAGCGCGCGCGAAAGGGCAGGCGGGAAGCGCCTACCTTGGCCGAAGCTTCATATTGCCCCGCTTCGTCAGCGAGCCATCGGCCTATCAGAGCAAGTTTCTTGCGATTGTGCGGGCGCAGATGTTCGCCGGGTTCGAGGTCCAATTGGGCGAGCCAGTCATCGGGAATATAGCACCGTCCCGCACGGCCATCTTCGGCTATGTCGCGGGCGATATTGGCCAGTTGGAAGGCAAGGCCAAGGTCGCATGCACGGTCGAGCGTTTCCTCGTCATCGGGTGCGACACCCATCACCACCGCCATCATCACGCCGACCGCGCCGGCAACATGGAAGCAGTAACGGTAGAGGTCATTTTCGTGCCGCGGTTGCCAGCCTGCGGTATCCAGCGCGAACCCCTCGATCACATCGTCTGCCATCCGCTGGGTCAATCCGCATTCGCGGGCAACAACGCCAAGGCAATCGAACGCAGGCTCACCCGTGGTATCACCGTTCAAGGCTTTTGCCGTCAACTCACGGATCGCATTCAGCCTCGCTTCGGGATCCGCAACATTGCCCATTGCACCGCCATGGTCCTGCCCGTCTGCCATATCGTCGCATTTGCGACACCATGCATAAAGCAGCCACACGCGCTCCCGCGTGGTGCGATCGAACAGCTTGCTGGCAGCAGCAAAGGATTTTGAACCGCGAGCGATGCTGTCGCGGGCATAGGCGACGAGAGCCGCCCGATCGCTCACAAATCCTCGGCCTTCATCTGGAATATGCTCTTGTGCGGTTCGTAGCTGGCCATTTTGCTTATCAGGCCATCCATCGTGTCGTCCACGATCATGATGCCGGCGTGCTGGGGGCGGATGAAGCCGACCTCGACCATGTGCTGGTTGAATTCGATGAGCCGGTCATAGAAACCGGCAACATTCAAAAGGCCGACCGGCTTTTCATGATAGCCGAGCTGCGCCCAGCTGATCGCCTCCCACAATTCGTCCATTGTGCCCACGCCGCCGGGAATGGTGATGAAGCCGTCCGACAGGTCGGTGAACATCCGCTTGCGCTCATGCATTCCGGGTACAACGTGCAATTCGGTGCAGCCGCGATGGGCGACTTCGCTTCCGACCAGCGCTTCAGGGATTACGCCAATGACTTCGCCTCCTGCTTGAAGGCAGGCATCGGCAACCGCGCCCATCAGCCCGAGGCGCCCGCCACCATAGACGAGGCCGATTCCGCGCGCGGCAAGTTCACGGCCCACCATGCGCGCGCTCTCGATATAAACCGGGTCTGCCGGCGTGGCTGAACCGCAATAAACGGCAAGTCGCTTCAACGTTTCAAATCCTCGATCATCAATTCCGCCGTGGCCTTGGCGCTGCCGACCACACCGGGAATACCTGCGCCCGGATGCGTTCCTGCGCCGACAAAGTAAAGGTTCGACAGCACATCGTCGCGATTATGCACACGGAACCAGGCGCTTTGCGTCAGTACGGGTTCAAGGCTGAATGCACTGCCCAGATGCGCGTTGAGGTCGGTTCCGAAATCGGCGGGTGTGTAATGGAACTTCGTCACGATACGCTCATGGATGTCGGGTATCAGGCGGCGGCCAACCTCGTCCAAAATGCGCTTTTCGAAAACCGGGCCCATTTCCTCCCAATCGATCGGCAGCTTGCCCTGATGGGCGACCGGCGCGAGCGAATAGAAAGTGGAACAGCCCTCCGGCGCCATCGATGGATCGCTGACCGTGGGATGGTGCAGGTAGAGCGAGAAATCCTTGGGCAGCACACCATGCGAATAAATGTCGTCGAGCAACCCTTTGTAGCGCGGCCCGAAGAGGATCATATGGTGCGGGATACCGGGCCAGCTGCCCTTGATGCCAAAATGGACGACAAACAGGCTGGGTGAGAATTTCTTGCGTGACAGGCTGGCTGCAGCCTTTTTGCCGCGCGGGTGATGGCCAAGCAAGTCACGGTAGCTGTGCATGATATCGCCGTTGGTGGCGACAGCATCGCATTCGACGCGATAACCGGATTCGGTGACGATGCCCGTTGTACGCTCGCCTTGTGTTTCGATCCGCTCGACAGGATCGCCAAGCCGCAACGTGCCGCCAATGCGTTCAAATTGGCGCACCATGGCGGCGACAAGTCGGTTGGTCCCGCCCTTGGCAAACCAAACGCCGCCATCCTTTTCAAGCTTGTGGATCAACGCATAGATGGCGCTGGTCTTCATCGGGTTGCCGCCGACCAGCAGGGTGTGGAATGACAGCGCCTCGCGCAGCTTTTCATTCTTCACAAAGGACGAAACCATCGAATAGACGCTGCGCCAGGCCTGGTATTTGGCAAGCGCGGGGGCGGCCTTGATCATCGATGCGAAGTCGAGGAATGCCTTGGTCCCCAGTTTCACATAGCCTTCGTCGTGAACGCCGGCGCTGTATTCGAGGAACTTGGCATAGCCCTCAACATCGGCGGGGTTCAGTTTCGCGATTTCAGAACGCAGCTTGGCTTCATCATTCGAATAATCGAAGTTGGTGCCGTCCGACCAGTTCAGCCGATAAAAGGGCATGACGGGAATCAGTTCGACATCTTGCGCCATGTCATGGCCGGTTAGCGCCCATAGTTGGGTCAGGCATGGCGGATCGGTAATGACTGTCGGGCCGCCATCGAAAATGAATCCGTCGCGCTCCCAATAATAAGCGCGTCCACCCGGTTTATCGCGGGCTTCGATTATGGTGGTCTGGATACCTGCAGCTTGCAGGCGGATGGCAAGCGCCAGCCCCCCAAAGCCTGAGCCGATGACGACGGCTGATTTCATTTCTTTTTCTTCCGTGCCGTGATTGCTTTCAACGCCTTGCCGACAGGCACTGGGGGCTTGCCCGACAATATACGTGCCTTGTCGCCGGCGGTCGACTGACCGGCATAGAAGCGTTCAATCAATCCGGGCTTAAGCCTGTAGAAGCGTTCGAGAACCTTATAGCGCTCGGCAGGCTCTGCAGCGCGGAACAGCATCCGATTGAGAATACGATAGAAATTGCCGCCATTCCAATGCTCCTGTGCGCGTTGTCGCATCAGCAGGTTCAATCGGTCTCCATCGAAATCAAGCTGTTCGGAGATGAAAATCGCGTTACGCACCGCATCGGGCAACGAATAGCTGGTGACGGGGTGGAAGAATGCACCGCGCGCCCCGGCCTTTGCCGTTCGCCCGCTGCCGCTTGCCCAATAGTTTTCAAGATCCCCGTCCATCACAACGGGCAAGACGCCTGTTTCTTCGCGCAGGACGCGTTCGACCTGCCAGCCCTTGCCATCGGCATATCCAGCGATGCGTTGCGCCATAATGCGACGGTCGAGATCGGGCGTGTCGCTGTAATAGGTGTCTTCGACGAAAATCTTGTCCATCCCGAATGGCAGGACATAGATGAAGCGATAGCCGTCATATTGTTCGACCGTCGCGTCCATCACGATGGGGCGTTTCAGGTCGTGTGGCTCGCGCAATTGCAGCAATTGGCCGGTGAATTTTTGCCAGCCGCAATCAAGATGGTGGTAGTCGGATACGCCGCGCGTGTCGATAACGCCGCCCGCATTGATACGCTGTGCGCCATCTAGCACGACTAGGCGCGGGCTGACCGCTTTTACCGATCGCCCGGTTATCAGCGAAGACGCAGGCAGGTTGTGCCGCAGCAGCCAATCGAGCCGTTCGGATTCGATGGTGTAATAGATATTGTCGATGCTGCGGCTATGTTCCGGGAAATGCACGTCATAGCCCGACCAGCCATAGGTCACGAGCGGTGCCGTCAGCCAGCGATGCTCGGGTGCAATGTCGCTCGCAAAGAAGCTCCAGATATGGTTGCCGCCGAAATGCTGTTCCTGCTCGATCAGCACTATTTTCAGCTCCGGCCGCTGGCGCGCCACGGCAAGCGCGATCAGCCCGCCCGCAAGCCCGCCACCGACAATGGCAAGGTCGCATTTGATTGGAGTTGGGGCCGCTGACGCCATGTAAAAAGCCCTAGCGCAGCCCCAGATGTTGCAAAAGCCGGTGCAAACACAAATGCGTGGATAATCGTCAGATATTGACCGACACCAGACGGATGCAGGCCGGAACTTTCGTTCCGGCCTGCCCCTTCGGGATGTTGCGAGACTGCCTGCACAATCCCGACGGTCCCCTGTTAACTCAGAATTCGCCTGCGATGCCCACGCGGGCGCCAACGCTTTTACCGCCAGCGTAGGAAATGCCACCGGTCACGGCGAAGGGGTTATCGGTGTTTGCGCGATAGGCGACGGACAGACCAATGGCCTGCTCTCCCCGATAGGTTGCAGCGTTCAAAGTGTAGCTCACCCCGCCGACATTGGATGGCATGGGCGCTGTCGTAAGCGCCATGGCTGCCGATGTGCCCCTGCGCGCATCACGGCGATCACGATCGGTGAGCGCATAAAGCTCGCTGATCTGGGCGCTGTGGGTGGCAGTCAACGCCTGAAGTGCAGGGATGGCGCCCAAACTGAGAGACTCCAATGCGGTGAGTCGGCTGTTTTGCGTATTGTTGATCACCTGGATCGCTGCGATCTGGGTATCCTGAACCGCATTTTGCGCAACGGCAGCATTGGCGGTCGTTTGCGCAGCCGCTGCATTCGCCACCGCGGTGTTGGCGGTTGTCTGTGCCGCCGCCGCATTTGTGACGGCAGTATTCGCCGTCGTTTGCGCGGCTGCAGCGTTGGCGAGTGCAGTGTTCGCTGTCGTTTGGGCCGCAGCCGCACTCGCTGTGGCTCCTCCAACTGCCGTGTTCAACTGGGCCACTGTTGCAGCATCGGTGGCGGCAACCCCTGCCGCAATATTGGTCAGACGCCGCTCGGTGCCAGCAGCGCCGAATGACACTGTATTTGGATCGTTGGCGATTGATCCATCGCCCAGCGCGATAGCACCGGCGGCATTGGCCTGAGCGCCATTGCCGATCGCGACGGCTCCATTGCCATTGGCGACGGTGTTGTTGCCGATGGCGACCGCCCCATCGCCTGTAGCCGTGTTGTTCGCACCAATGGCAACAGCGCCTGTGCCGGTCGCGGTGTTCGGATCACCGATCGCCACTGCACCATTACCGGTCGCCGTCTGCCCAAGTCCGATCGCAACGGCCGTACCGCCCAGTGCTTGGGCATTGGTACCGATGGCAACACCATCCTCGGTATCGGTTGTCGTCGAACCGCTGCCGATCACGATCGCACGATCGACAGCCGCGGTTCTCGCAGCGCCAATCGCAATTGCCCCGATACCGGTCACTTCGGCATTCGCCCCAATGGCCGTGCCGAGGTTGCCGGAAACCAGCGTGTTCCGTCCCAGCGCTGTGCCGTCGAAACCCGAAACATTGCTACTCGCTCCAATCGCGGTGCCACCACTAGCGTTGGTTTCAGCCCGACCACCGACAGCGGTCTGGTTGCCGCCCGGATTGACCGGATCGCCCGGCGAATTGAGCGCGAAGCCGGTGCCGGCGCGCGCGGTCGAGCCGATGGCGACGTTGTTCGCCCCAACCGAAACTGCATTGGCGCCAATCACCGTGCTCGTATTAACCCCGGTAGCAGGCGGGTTGGCAGTACCGCCAAAGCGCGCAATCGCATTGTTGCCTATGGCCACCGCATTGTCGACGCCCAGGGCATTATGGCCCACGGCGATCGAGGCGAAGATCGGATTGGTCGTGCTCGGCCCCTGCGCGATGGCACCGAAGCCTATGGCAATGCCGCCCGCCTGACTGACCTGCGTATTCGAACCCAGCGCGGTGCCGCGTTCGGCTGAAACTTCGCTATTGGCACCGATCGCTGTGGCATCATTCTGGTTGGCTTCGGCGCGCCCGCCGACGACGGTGATGTTGCTGCCCGCACTTACGTCTGTCCCCGGCGAGTTGATCGTAAAGCCGGTGCCCGCGCGCGCCGTTGTACCGATGGCAATAGTGTTCGATCCGATCGCGACGGCATAAGCACCTATGCCCACAGCAGAATTTGCACCGACATTTGGCGGTGTGACAGTGCCGCTGAAACGGGCAATTGCTGTGTTCCCTATTGCCACCGCATTGTCATTAGCCTGCGAATTATATCCGACCGCGGTCGATGCAAAAATCGGATTTGTTCCGCTGGGTCCGGTTGCTTGGGCACCATCACCCACGGCCGTTCCGCCCGCCTGTGTTGCAGTTGCGTCTACACCACATTCGGTAGATTCTGTGCCTGGGCCCACATTGCATTCGGGTGTTGCATCGGCAAAAGCCGGGCTGGAAATTGCAGCGACCATTGCTGCAGAAGAAATGGAGATGGTCCTGAAAATAATACGGGTATTCATGTGCAGTCTCCTTGCGTTAGCAAAAAGCAAAACCCGTGGATGACGCATATTTGTGCACCATTGGCCGGATTTTGCGTCCATGGTGCGACCCCGTATTCCATCGTTTGATTGCCCCTATCCCGGTGGCCTAGTTCAAACGACATAGCTGCTTAGCAAGGCATCGAATGGGCTGTATTGGATGGAATCGACGATTAGGGAATTGTTTTACAAATGGACAGCAAGGCGACTTCTGCTAATGCGCGAAGGATGAATTCGTTCAGATCAGCCTTCGTGCCAGCGCTAGCGATTTTTCTGTTTTGGCCCCAACCCGCGACGGCCATGCAAGCGACTACGCCGGCACTGGATTATGCGGCGGAGCAATGCGTCTCTTATAACCGGGCGACCTCTGACAGTTTCAACCTGGTCAATAACTGCGATGCCCCGATCGAGATTGCATTATGCGCCGAAGCGGAGAGCGGGGCGTGTACGCAGCCGCAGAATTTCGTCCGCCATATTGTCACCGCGCGCGGCCAATTGCCCAATACATTCCGTTCGTTGCAAATCCTGAACGTCTTTGCATGCAAGTCACAAGCCGTCGTGCAGCTTGGGCAAGGTGGGCTTGCCGGTTGCGACCCGACCGGCCTAGCGAACCTGCCAATCTTGCTGGCCTCGTCGCTCAAGAACGCCGCGTCGATCATCACCGCCAGTGATTATCCCGCTGGCGTGGCCGCCGAAGGTAATACGCGCTTTGAAATGCGGGTTGGGGCGGATGGCAAGCCGCAGAATTGTTTTATCACGGTTTCGTCAGGCAAGGATGCGCTCGACAAGGCGACGTGCAACGCGTTCATGAAGCGGGCTCGATTTACTCCCGCAAAGGACAGCAGCGGTCGGGCAACCGACGGTCGCTATCGTGGTAACGTCACCTGGAAGGAACGATGACACCCGCTTTCGCCGCAATCGGTTCTGCTGTCGCGATGACATTGATTATTGGCCTGCGCTATCTGGCGACCAGTGGCTTTTTTGCCTGGCTGACCGGCAAAGTGCAGCCCGGGCTATATGCAAAGCTCGATAAGCAGATGAAGCGCGAGATTTACTGGTCGCTGCTTTCGGCGGGGATTTACGGCATACCGGCCGGAGTTGTTGCATGGGGCTGGCAAAATCTGGGCTGGACGCAGATTTATACCGACATCGGCAGCTATCCGTTCTGGTACATCCCACTTTCGGTGCTGCTGTACCTATTTGCCCACGACACATGGTTTTACTGGACGCATCGCTGGATGCACGAGCCGCGGCTGTTCCGCATCGCCCATGCCGTCCATCATGAAAGCCGCCCGCCGACAGCATGGGCGGCGATGAGTTTCCATCCGTGGGAGGCTTTGACCGGGGCGATCGTAATTCCGGCGCTGGTCTTCCTTATTCCGATCCATGTCGAGGCGCTTGGTTTCGTGCTGTTCGTGATGACGCTGATGGGCATCACCAACCATATGGGGTGGGAGATGTTTCCGCGTTCGATCGTTCATGGACCGTTGGGCCAATGGCTGATAACCGCGACCCACCATCAAAAACATCATGATGCGTATAAGGGGAATTATGGGCTCTATTTCCGTTTTTGGGACCGGCTTTGCGGCACCGATCTTGGCCTTGGCAATTTTGGCCGGGCAGGGCGCAGCGCAAGCGGCGGATGATGCGTCGTTGACCGTTTCGGTCAGCGGGCTGCGCAATGAAAAGGGGCAGGTTCATGTCTGCCTTACGGCTAATGCAAAGGCTTTCCCCGATTGTTCCAAGGACCCGGCAGCTATCAAACGCACGGTGAAGGCGAGCGCGGCTGCATCGATCCAGTTTGAAGGGATCCGACCAGGCACTTACGCCCTGTCGCTCATCCATGACGAAAACGGCAATGGAAAGCTCGACACCAGCTTGGCCATTCCGCGCGAAGGCTTCGGATTTTCGCGCAATCCGAAAATTGCCTTCGGCCCGCCCAAATTCGCCTCGGCCGCCTTCGCACTGCAGGGAAGTGTCACGCAGGGCGTTAAAATGAAATATATGCTGTGATCTTCACATTTTGATTTTGGTCAATTGCAAGTTGAAACGCACCCGCGATTATCTCCTCCGAATAGAGGAGATGGAAAATGCTGGACACATTGGAGCGCAACGAGTCGGCAGGTTCGACCGGAGATACAGAACATTTTGACGTCCTGATTGCAGGCGCCGGCATTTCGGGGATCGGCTCGGCCTATCATTTGCAGCAGCAATGCTCGGGCAAAAGCTATGTCATCCTGGAAATGAAGGATACATTTGGCGGCACGTGGGAGACGCACAAATATCCCGGCGTGCGTTCCGACTCGGATCTCTACACCTTTGGCTATCGCTTCAAACCCTGGATTGGCGCGCCGATCGCAAGCGCCGACGAGATCCTCAAATATATGGGAGAGGTGATCGAGGAAAACCATATCGGCCCCAACATCCGCTATGGCCACCGCATCACTGGTTGCAAATGGTCGAGCGCCGACAATCGCTGGACGGTTGAGGCAATCCGGCTTTCGGATGGCTCAAAGGCCGTCTTCACCTGCAACTTCCTCTGGATGTGCCAGGGATATTATGACCATGAAAAGCCCTACATTCCCGATTGGGAGGGGCTGAGCGACTATAAGGGTAAGTTCGTCCACGCCCAATTGTGGGACCCGCGCACTGATTATGCGGGCAAGCGTGTGCTGGTGATCGGGTCTGGTGCAACCGCCGCGACGGTGGTTCCGGCCTTTGCCGAAAAGGCCGCGCATGTGACGATGCTGCAACGCTCGCCGACCTATTTCTATTGCAGCGAAAACAAGAATGAACTGGCGGATCGGTTGCGCGAAATCGGCATCGATGAACCCACCATCCACCGCGTGGTGCGGGCGCAGATCATGTACGACCAGGATATGATGACCAAGCGCTGCCAGACCGAGCCGGAGGTGGTGTTCGAGGAACTCAAAGAGCTCGTCCGCGCCTTCACCGGTAAACCCGATTTCGAGTTTGAGCCGCATTTCACGCCCAAATATCGCGTGTGGCAGCAGCGGCTGGCCTTCTGCCCGGAAGGCGATGTTTTCCGCGCCGCCGTCGAAGGCAAGCTGACCGTGGTGACTGACACCATCGACCGCTTCACCGAAAAGGGTGTGCGCACCAGTTCGGGACAGGAAATCGAGGCTGACATCATCGTTGCCGCCACCGGTTTCCGCCTTTCAGTGATGGGCGACATCCCGTTCAGCGTCGATGGCAAGCCGGTCAATTGGAACGATACCGTCACCTATCGCGGAATGATGTTCACCGGCGTTCCCAACATGGCGTGGGTGATGGGCTATTTCCGTGCGAGCTGGACGTTGCGTGTCGACATGATGGGCGATTTCGTCTGCAACCTGCTCAACCATATGGACAAGATCGGTGCCAAGCGCGTCGATGTCCAATTGCGGCCCGAAGATGCCGGAATGCCGCTCTCCCCGTGGATTGAGGAGGATAATTTCAATCCCGGCTATCTGATGCGCGGGCTCGATAAGCTGCCCAAGCGCGGCGACAAGCCCGAATGGCGGCACAACCAGGATTATTGGGCTGAAAAGGACCAGATCCCGGCAACCGATCTGACCGGAGCCGAATTCAAATATAGCTGACACGCATCAGGACAGGACCAAGCCCATGAACATTCCAGCCCATCTGGCCCAGACCATAGTCGACTCGCGGGCCTATGCTGCCGGCGATCCGGTTGACGAAGCATTCCGCACCATCCGCGCCGAAATGCCGCTCGCTGTGGCAGAGCCGGAGGGGATGGAGCCGTTCTGGGTGGTCAGCCGCCATGCCGATATCATGACGGTCGAAAAGCAGCCCGATGTCTTTCACAATGGCGACAAGTCGACTTTCCTGACGCTCAAGGAAATGGAGCCGATGGTGCGCTTCATCACCGGCGGCGAACCCAATCTGGTGCGCAGCCTCGTCTCGCTTGACGGTCAGGAACATAAGGATTTGCGGGCGGTGGTTTTCCCCTCAGTCACACCCAAGGCGTTGCGCGGGTTGGAGGATGATATCCGCAAGATCGCCAAATCCTTCGTTGCCGAAATGCTCGAAAAGGCGCCCGAATGCGATTTCGCCACCGATGTTGCCTTCCTCTATCCGCTCCGCGTCATCATGACCGTTTTGGGCGTACCGCAAGAGGATGAGCCCTTCATGCTCAAGTTGACGCAGGAATTGTTCAGCAGCGCAGACCCGGAACTCAACCGCGACCGCAAGGAAGTGAATCCTGCCGAAGCATTGGATGGCCTGCGCCGGACGATGGAGGATCTGGAAGCCTATTTCGGTGTCGTTACCGAGAAATTCCGCACCAACCCCACCGACCAGGTCAACAGCCTGATCGCCAATGCCAAGGTCAATGGCGAATATCTCAACCGCCGCCAGCTGATGGGCTATTACATAATCGCCGCGACGGCAGGGCATGACACCACGTCTAACACCACCGCCGGCGCGATGTGGGCGCTCGCCGAACGCCCGCACCTGTTCGAGCAGATGAAAGCTGATCCAGGCAAAGTGAACGCCTTTGTCGAGGAATCGATCCGCTGGGTGGTGCCAGTGAAGCATTTCATGCGCAGCGCGACGCAGGACACCGAAGTTTCCGGGCAGAAGATCAAGGCGGGCGACTGGATGATGCTATCCTATCAATCCGCCAACCGCGACGAGGCGGTATTCGACGATCCGTTTGAATATCGCATCGACCGTGAACCCAACCGGCAGATTGCCTTTGGATATGGCGCGCATGTCTGCCTTGGCCAGCACCTCGCGCGCATGGAAATGCGGATACTGTGGGAAGAGCTGTTCCCGCATTTGAAATCGATCGAACTGGCAGGCACGCCGCAGCGGACAATTTCCAACTTCGTCTGCGGCCCCAAACATGTCCCCATCCGCTTCACGCTGAATTGAGATGGCAGAGCCGTTCAAACGCTTTCGCTGCACCTATTGCGGGCAGGAATATGACGAGGCCGAAGGCTGGCCGGACGACGGCATCGCCCCCGGTACGCGTTGGGAAGATGTGCCCGAGGATTGGTATTGCCCGACTTGCGGCGCGGAAAAAGCCGATTTCGAGATGATCGAAATCGGCTGATCCTTCAGTTCAGATCGCGTTGACAGGCAATTTGAAGTAAACATGCCCGCCCGGTGATGCCGGCGGCATCGCGCCTGCCCGGATGTTGACCTGCAACGAGGGCAGGATCAGCAGCGGAGCTTCCAGCGTTTTGTCACGCGCGGTGCGCATTGCCACGAACTCGGCTTCGCTTATGCCATCATGGGCGTGGATATTCCCGGCCTTCTGATCGGCAACGGTGGTTTCCCAACGATAGTCGGTCCGGCCCGCAGGCAGATAATCATGGCCGACGAATATCCGGGTTTGCGGGGGCAGGGCGAGTATTTTGCGGATTGACCGGTACAAGGTCGCAGCATCGCCGCCGGGAAAATCTGCGCGCGCAGTGCCGTAGTCCGGCATGAACAGCGTGTCGCCCACAAAAGCCGCATCGCCGATCAGGTAGGTCACACAGGCGGGGGTATGCCCCGGCGTGTGCAGGACACCAATTTCAAGATTGCCCAATGGCAGGGTTTCACCTTCGCGAACCAGCTGGCCAAAGGCGCTGCCATCAGGTTTCACATCGTCGGCTTCGAACAATGCGCCAAACACGCCCTGCACATGCGTAATCTCTGATCCGATAACGATCGGAGCGCCGGTCTTCTCGTGAAGATAATGCGCCGCGGAAAGATGGTCGGCATGGGCGTGCGTTTCGAGCAGCCAATCGAGCGTCAGGTCATTCTCGTCGACATAGCGCAACAGCGCATCTGCAGACTGAGTGGAAGTGCGCCCGTTACGCGGCGTGAAATCAAGCACAGGATCAATGATCGCCGCCTTCTTGGTCGCGGGATCGTGTACGACATAGCTGACCGTGAAGGTTGAGGGGTCGAAAAAGCCTTGAACGTGAGGATTCATGAGTCGTCTCCTTATGATCTATATATTAGCACTTGCTAAATTAGAATCAATGCATATAATGAGGCCATGTTCGATTTGGCTCGCTTTGACCTCGCACTGTTCGAGGAAAGCGCCGGACGCGCGGCTGCGCTGCTCCGGCTGCTTGGCAATGAAAAAAGGCTGATGGTTCTGTGCCAGCTTGCCGACGAGGAATTGTCGGTGGGCGAATTGCAGCGCCGCGTCAGCCTTTCGCAATCTGCTTTGTCGCAGCACCTAGCTTTGCTGCGCGAGGAAGGCGTGGTTTCTACCCGCCGCGAGAGCCAGACGATTTACTATCGCATCGCCGATCATAGCGCGCTGCGGATCATCGAAACCCTGGCGGAGCTGTTTTGCCCGCCCGAAATGAGGAAATAGCCATGACTGCAAGTTTGCACAAATTGTCACCGCAGGCCGTGCGCGAGCGGCTTGATGCAGGTCGCGCGGTGCTTGTCGATATTCGCGAGCCTGACGAATATGCGCGCAGCCACATCAAGGGCGCACAATCGCAGCCGCTATCGCAATGGGAAAAGGCGCATCTCACCATCGATCCTGATGCTGATGTGATTTTCACCTGCCGTTCGGGCATGCGCACCGCCGGGGCATGCGACCGACTGGCCGCGCGAGTTACAGGCGAAGCCTTTGTGCTCGATGGAGGCCTCAATGCCTGGGAAAAGGCTGGGCTGCCCGTTGAAACCAATGCCGATGCTCCGCTCGAAATCATGCGGCAGGTGCAAATTGCGGCCGGTTCGCTGGTTTTGATCGGCGTTCTGCTTGGCTTCCTTGTTGCACCAGCATGGTTCGGGCTTTCGGCCTTTGTTGGTGCCGGCCTTACCTTTGCGGGCGTCACCGGCTTTTGCGGCATGGCGCGTCTGTTGATGCTGATGCCGTGGAACCGGGTGAAAGCTGCCTGACATGGTCTGGGAAACGCTCCTGCTGGCGGGGCTTGGCGGCGCGCTGATCGGGCTGCTGCTGACGCTGTTCGGCGGGGGTGGTTCTGTTCTGGCGACGCCCTGGCTGATCTATGTGGTCGGCGTGGTTGATACCCATGCCGCCATAGGCACCTCGGCAGCGGCGGTGGCGGTTAATGCCGCAACCGGGCTTGCCGCGCAGGCGCGGGCAGGGCGGGTCAAATGGCCGTGCGCCGTCACCTTTGGCATAGCGGGACTTGCCGGTTCGCTGGTGGGTGCGCAGTTCGCCAAACAGGTGGATGGCAAGGCGCTGCTGATGTGGTTCGCCTTTGCGATGATTGCGATTGCCATTTCGATGCTCATCCCGAAGAAAAACGAAGGCGACCCCAATGTCCATCTGACACCGCCGATGGTGCTCAAACTAGCACCTGTGGGTTTGCTCGCCGGGCTTGCCGCAGGCTTTTTCGGCATCGGTGGCGGATTCCTGATTGCCCCCGGATTGATGGCGTCGACCGGCATGACGCTTGCCAATGCCAGCGCCTCTTCGCTGGTTTCGGTCACGCTGTTCGGTAGTGCGACCAGCCTGTCTTACGCGGCGTCCGGCCAATTGTTGTGGCCGCTTTTTGCTGCGTTGGTGGTGGGGGGCGGTGCCGGCACTTTAGCCGCCATACCGCTTGCCAAAAGACTGGAAAAACGCACTGCGCTCGCCCGCACCATCTTCGCCTTGATGGTGATAGCGGTGGCGATTTTCATCCTGCTGGGCTGAGTGCCTCGCGCCAGCTCGGCCCCAGCACGGGATCGACTACTACCTTTGCATCCCCGTCCAACGCAGCATAGCGCGCGCGCAGATCGGCGAGACATTTGACCTGATATTTGAACGTGCCCTGCTCATAGGGCAGGCCCATGGCCGTCATCGCGAATGTTTCCGCGCCGCTTTGCGCCGCTGCCGCATTGGCGAGCAGGAAAGGGGCATAGACTTCGCCAGAAATGCGCACGAGCTCCGTAACCACGGGCGCAATGGTATCTTCCCACTCTCCCTCGACGCCGGACATGTCATCGACATGGGCCAGCCAGCGATAGCTATAGGGGAATTCGGCGCGCATCATCGCCTGTGGGGTCGGGTCGGTGCCCAGCTGCGACAGCTGGCCAAAGATCGAGAATTCGGCAAGGCTGGGGCGGGTGCCAAACAGGCTGTGTCGGTTCACGACATGCGCCTCAAGCGCCGCAAGCACCGCCTTGGTACTTGCCTCGATCAAGGGGAAGTTTTCGCGGGTGCAGCCGACGATGGCCATCCGACCGACCTGCCGGGCACGAAACGCCTCGGCAAATCCTTGGCTCGTCTGGAGTCCTCCGCCTTTGAGATTGTCGAATGCCAGCCAGCGGCTCATTTGAACCTGGTCGACTTCTTCGAGCCAGCGATAACCGAACATCGCCTTGGTCAGCCATTCGTCGGCAAAATCCTCCAGCAAGTGCGCAAGGAATGCCATCGCCGGTGATGGCGGGACGACCGACCGCTCTGCATGGCGTTCCTCAAGATCATAGACCAATGGTGTGGAATCATTGGCAAAATGCCCGTCTGGATACTGCAGCACCGGGATCACCGGCGCCTTGACCTGCTGCAATGCATCGCGTGCCGCCGCGCCATCCTTCCAGATATGGGTGATCCGGCGATAGCGCAGCAGGGCGCGCATCTTCATCGAATAAGGTGATCCCAGTGCGCCATAGAGCGTGTACATAGAAATTATCCTTGTCGGCGGGCGGTGGGATCGGCGGGCCACCAGGGCGTCGCCGGCATATCGCTCGACACCTTGCTGGGGAAATTCGGCGCCCGCTTTTCAAGGAAAGCCGAAACACCTTCGTGCACGTCCGCGCCTTTGCCCAACGCGATATTGAGCGGCGCATCGACCGCAAGCGCACCCGACGGATCGGCATCGGTCGAGAACCGCCACAACAGGCGGCGGGTGAGCGCAAGGGCCACGGGCGAAGTGTTGGTCGCAATTTCCATCGCCAATTCGCGCGCGCGCTCGTCGAGTTGTTCTGCCGGGCAGGTCTCAGCTAACAGCCCTTTTTCCAACGCTTCGGCGGCGGGCACCAGTGCGCCGGTCAGGCACCATTTGAGTGCTTGGCTGAGGCCTACGATTTGCGGCAGGAACCATGCCGACCCCGCCTCTGGCACCAGACCGCGGCGGGTGAACACGCAGCCGAATTTTGCATTGTCGGCAGCGATGCGGATGTCGCACGGCAAGGTGAGTGTAAGCCCGACACCCGCAGCCGAGCCGTTGAAGGCAACGATCGAAGGCTTGCGGCAATTCATGATCGCAGCGATGAAATTGGCGTTGCGGCCTTCGCTGCGCCCGCCGAAATTCTTAGCGCCTTCGCCGCTTTCGGTGTCGAACGATCCGGCACCTGCCGAAACATCGGCCCCCGCGCAGAACACGCGGCCCAATGCGCTCAATATCACCACGCGGATCGAATCCTCCGCATCGGCATGGTCAAATGCGGCAGCCAGTTCAGCGCCCATCGTCGCGGTGTAGGCGTTCATCGCTTCGGGGCGGTTGATGCGCACCCAGAGGATCGGTCCCTCCTGCTCCACCACCAGCGTGCTGTAATTGCTCATCGGCTCATGCCTCCATGATCTTGACGGGCATTGCAGTGAAGCCATGCAGGAAAGGGCTCGCAAGCCGTGTGGGCTTGGCTTGCGGGACGACCTTTCCGGGCAGTTTGAGCATCTGTTCGATCACTGCGTGCAGTTGCACTTCGGCCAGCCGCGCGCCGACGCAGCGATGGATGCCATGGCCAAAGCCAACATGGCGACGGGCATTTTCGCGCCCGACATCAAATCGTTCTGCGTCCGGGAAAATCCGTTCATCGCGGTTGGCAGAGATGTACCACATCACCACTTTCTCGCCCTTGCCTATGCGTTGCCCGGCAAGCTCGGTGTCTTCGAGAGCTGTCCTGCGCATATGCGTTACTGGCGATTGCCAACGGATGATTTCCTGTGCGGCGTTGGGGATCAGCGACGCGTCCGCACGCAGCCGGTCCAATTCGCCCGGATATTTGTCGAACGCCTCGACCAGTGCGGACATCGAATTGCGCGTGGTATCATTCCCGCCAACAATCAGCAGCGCGATATTGGCGATCCGCTCCATCGCGTCCATGTTCCCCATCGCTTCCGAATGCACCATGCGGCTCAAAAGGTCGTCGGTGGGTGGTTTGCTGCGGCGGTCTTCGAGTTCGCGGTCGAACCGGGCGAGCATCTCGCCCATCTGCACCAGGAACTGGGCGCGATATTCCTCGTTGAGATTGTCTTCTGAAACCCCGCTCGCCCAATCGGACCAGCGTTTGATATCGCGCCATTCCTCGAACGGCATGTCGAACAGGATGCAAAGCATTCCCAAAGTGAGCGGCAGCGACACCCGTTCGACCCAATCAAATTCCTCGCCGCGCGGCAGTTCGGCAAACAACTTTTCGGTCCGCTCGCGCACCAGCTTCTCAAGCTTTAATATCTGGCTCGGGCTGAATGCAGGGGCGATGACCCGGCGCTGCGCGGTGTGGATCGGCGGATCCTGCGCGATGAAATTGGGGAAACCCTCACCATTTACCGCTTCGGCAATGGTGATGTTGCCCATGTCCCAGCGAGAGCTGAACACATCGTGGCGCAGCTCGACTTCCTGCACCAGATCATGCGTAACTACTGACCAATAGGCGCCAAAGGGGCTTTCCGGACGCCAGCTTAGCGGCATTTCTGCGCGCAGTTTGGCAAAGGGCTCCCGCCACTGGTCCTCGGTGTAAATGGCGTTCGCGCTGACTTCGAACGGATTGATCGGGCGGTTATCGGCTAGGGTCGCCATGGCTTATGCCTCCTCCATTTCGCGCCCAGGAACGGGCAGGGCATTGCCATTCGCGGCTGCACGCTTGGCTCCTTTGTCGAGCTCCTTTTTCAGGGCGCGGACATAATGGTCGAAATCGAGCTGGATGGTATGCCGCCGCGCGGCATAATATTGGCCGGTGTAATAATCCTCATCGGCGGCAATGATGCGGCGCATTTCATCTTCCGAAGGCGGCGCATATTTGCCGGCGAGATAGGCCGCGACAAGTTTCGATTGTTGCTCGGCAAAGTTGACGAGCGTCGGTAGCGGCTGGGCCAACCCCATATAGAAAAGGTCGGGCACACCCGGTTTCATGATCCGTTTGAACAATGGCGGCGGTCGGTTGTCGCTGTCAGCGGTGAACGCCGGATTGTCGAAGAAGGGGAAACTTATGTCATAGCCGGTGGCCCAGACGATGACGTCGATCTTCTCACGGCTGCCATCGGTGAACACCACGCCATCGCCGTCCAGCCGTTCGACAGCCGGCTTCATATTGATGTCGCCCGATCCCGCGCGGACGAGGAATTCGCCTGAGACGGTGCCGTGGCTTTCGAAAGGGCCAATCTCCGGCTCGGGCAGTCCATAGTCGCTCATCTTGCCGACGAGTTTCTTGACCATTCGCGCGCCGAGCCATTGGCGCAACCCTTTGGGCATCCAGGCCGGTGCCGGGTTCTTGTCGAGCGGTTGGCCTTGATAATATTTCGGGAAGATCCAGACGCCGCGGCGGGTGGAAACGAACAGCTTGTCGGCCATCGGTCGCTGCGAAAGCTCGCTCGCGATATCCATCGCGCTGTTGCCCATGCCGACCACCAGTACGCGCTTGCCGATGCAGTTTACGGGTTCAAACGGGGTGCGATATTGGTGCGAGTGGATCTGCGCGCCATCGAAATGGCCCGGATATTCGGGAATGCGGGCAGCCCAATGGTGGCCATTGGCAACGGCGAGCGCATCATAATGCTTCGTCTCACCAGTCGACAAAGTGATGTCCCAACCGCCGCCATCACGCCTTTGCGCCTTTTCGACGCGGGTGTTGAAGCGGATGTGCGGGCGCAGGCCGAAATGATCGACATAATCATGGAAATATTTCAGCAGCTGCGAATGGTGCGGATAATCGGGCCAGTTTGCCGGAACGGGATAATCCTCGAAGGCAAGGCGCCATTTTGAGGTGTCGATGTGCAGGCTCTGGTAACAGGCCGACATGCCGTTGGGGTTGTTGTAATACCAGGTGCCGCCAATATCGTCCGACGCCTCGAATATGTCGAACGGAATGCCATAATCCTTGAGTCGCTTGGCAGTGGTAAAGCCGGAACAGCCGGCCCCGATGATGCACACCTTCGGCAGGTTCATGTCGCTATCTCCTCCCCGCAGATACGGGCTCCATCGCGACTATGTTTAATCGCGCGATTAAAGTCTAGTCCCCTAAGACATATTCCTGTCCTGAATCGCGGACAGTCTGCTAGTAAGACGCTTTGACGGGGGCGGATTGGATTGGAGTATTCATGAATTTGCTGCGCCGCCTCCTTTTGGTGCCGCTGCTTGCGGTCACATTCCCGATTTCTGTTGCAGCGCAGGCTCCGCAAGGGCCGCCGCCGCCGGACGACAACAGCCTGACCTTGGGGTTTGGGGGCGGTATTGCCCCCGAATATGAAGGCGCAAGCAACTATGGCTTCCAGCCGGGCGGCATCATCCAGGGCAAAGTGGATGGTTTCGAATTCCAGGTGCGCGGAACCAATATCTATGTCGATCTCATCCGCGATTCGAACGACAGCGAGGTTAACCTGATCCTTGGCCCGGTGGCGCAACTTCGCTTTGATCGCACCAGCCGCAGCGATCTTGATGATCCGCGTGTTGCATTGCTCGGCACGCGCAAGACTGCGGTCGAACTGGGCGGCTATGTGGGCATCGGCAAAAAAGGGTTCCTGATTCCACCCGCCAGCCTGACATTCGACCTCGCATTCGTGCACGATGTTGCAGGCGCGCATGACAGTTTCATCCTGACGCCCGGTGTTGCGCTTGCGAGCCCGGTGTCGCATCGCACCTTTGCGCGGCTGGGTTTCACCGCCGATTATGTCGGCAGCGGTTATGGCCGCACTTATTTCGATGTCGCACCGGTGATCTCACCCGGCCCTGTGCTGCAGCCCTATACAACTTCAGGGGCAGGTTTCAAAAGCGTGGGATCAACCCTGTTGCTGGCGCACGATTTCGGCGGCGATAACCGCAAGGGTTGGGCGCTTTTCGGGCTGGCGGGCTATAAAAGGCTGCTGGGCCAATATGCCCGCAGCCCGATCGTTCGCGATGCAGGTGATGCTGACCAGTTTCTGGCTGTGGCGGGGATCGCCTATAATTTCTGAGGGTGTTGCGGCTCGCTCAACCCGCATGCATCTTGCCGACCGCGACTTCCATGAATTGTGGCTTGGTCCTGGGTGGATTCAACAGCACGACGTTGCTGCTTTTGCCATTCGGACCGGGTTCAATCTTCATGCCGGCCGCAGCCAGAGCATAAGGCGATGCCCGGTGGCGCGTACAAAGGCCTCCGGCGCCGTCGCTGACCAGCGGCGTTTCAAATTCGACCGCAAAGGTTGAATCGTGCGTACGGTTGACGGTGCAGACCACCAATTGGCCGCCACCCAGATCAAGTACGAGATCGGTGCCCACGGCTACGCCCAACAGGCCTTCGATTCGCGCACCAGTCTTCGAAAGGTCACGCAGCAAGGCATCATAACGATGATCGTCGTGGATCACACCGATGCGGCGGAATACGGAACGGCGTTCGCCGCGATGCCGCTCCGGCCCATCGGGCTCGATCCGGAAATCGCCGGATTTCATGCGCTCGACAATCGCACTCTGGGTGAGTGCCTTCGAATAAATCCAGCCCTGGATGTAGCGCGCACCTTTGGACTTCACGACATCGAGCTGGTCAAACGCTTCCACGCCTTCGACAATCACTTCCATGCCCAGCGCTTCCGAAAGGCCGATGATGGCGGCAATGATCTTGTCGCTGTTCTGGTCTTTCAGGGTGCAGCTGTCGACAAAGCTGCGGTCCACTTTCAGTTTGTCGAACGGAGCAGATCGCAAATAGCTGAGCGATGAATAGCCGGTGCCGAAATCGTCGAGAGCCAGCCGAATGCCAAGTTTCTTCAACAGGCTGAAGGTCTCCTCGACGGTTTCACTGTCACCCATGAAAACGCTTTCGGTGAGCTCCAGCTCAAGCCGTCCGGCTTCAAGGCCGCTTGCTTCCAGCGCCTGAGTCACCGTCTCTGCAAATTCGCTATGGGCAAATTGCGCCGCCGACACATTGACCGCGACGCGCACTGATGAAGGCCATGCAAGGGCATCTTTGCACGCCCGGTTGAGCGCCCATTCCCCCAATTGCAGGATAAGGTCGGATTCTTCCGCAATCGGGATAAAAACATTGGGGCCAATGGGGCCACGTTCGGGGTGTGTCCACCGCATCAGCGCTTCGAACACCACAACCATATTGTCGTCGGTGCGTACGATGGGCTGGTAATGCAATTCCAGTTTGTCTTCGGCTAGGGCGACGCGCAAATCTTCCTCGATTATGCGGCGTTCTTCGGCTTCGTCCTTGAGATCGACCGAATAAAAGCGGAACTGGCCACGACCGCCATTTTTGGAGGCGTAGAGCGAGAGGTCCGAATTGTGGATCAAATCATCCTTATGCACGCCGTCATAAGGCGAGATCGCAATTCCGACCGAGGTACCGATTGTCGCACGCTTGTCTTCGATGACATAAGGCTGCGAAACCATCTGAATGATCTTGCTGGCAAGTTCGCCCAGCTTACCGCGATCGTCGATATCGGGCAGGATGATCTGGAATTCGTCACCGCCCAATCGACCGACTTCGCCGCGATGGCCAACAACACGCTGCAGGCGCTTTGCCACCTGTTTCAGAAGCTCATCACCCACCGGATGGCCAAAGGTGTCGTTGACCTGTTTGAACCGGTCAAGATCGAGCATCATCAGCGCGCAAGAGCGGTTAGTGGACTTGTACGAAGCGAGGATCGATTCCAGCCGCTTGTTCATGCGGTGGCGGTTGGCAAGGCCCGTGAGCGAGTCGAATTCGGCGAGCCGCGAATCTTCAAGCTGTCGCTCATATTCGACCGTTATATCCTTGGCGCTGCCGCGATATCCGAGGAACTGTCCGGCCTTGTCGAACTTGGGCGTACCCGAAAGCGACCACCAGGTCTGCCTGCCTTCATGTTTGGAGCGTCCGACGGTGAGGCGCACCGTCTGATCGACCAGCTTGTTTCGTGCAGTGAGCTGGAAGTTAAGCGGTCGTGCAGATGACCCGCCGGGGCTGTCTGGATCGGTCTCGAAAAGTTCGACAAGCGGCTTGGTGAGCAGCTCATCGAGTGGTTTCTGGAGGTTTTCGGCGGCGTTGCTTGAAAGATAGACCAGTCGCGCATCGGCATCGGTGGCCCAAAGCCAGCTTATGCCGGCTTGCTCGAAATCATCGAGCAGTTCGAGCCGCTTTGATACGTCATCCGAGCGGATAACCGAGACAGAAGTTGCTCCATCCGCCTGTTGCGCGGAATTGCCTGTCCAGCTTCGCAGAATGTTTTTCACCGTATCGTTCCGATCTTGCGCCCTTTCGGGGCTTTGAATGCGCGTCTCCCGCCAGAATTCCTGCCATATTTTGGTTTATATTTTGCTAACCTGACGCAATTCCAATTTCTCCGTCGCGCATGCCGGGACAGCAAAAATCCCGTCTATGTTGCACTTGTCGTCGCCTGCAATGGCTGGCAATGCGATGACGATGCAGCAAAGCTTTACGATTTTCCCATTCGATCCGCCTGGCGATGTGGCCAAGCTGCGCGCCGAAGTGCGTGCGTTCCTTGCGCAGCATGAAGCGAAGCTTGGCGTGCCCAATTGTTGGGTCGTGGGCGATCCTGAATTCTCGCGCGCGCTGGGTGCAGCGGGTTTTCTGGGGATGATCCTTCCCAAGGAAGTCGGAGGGCACGAGCGCCATCCGCTCGAACGCTATGTGGTGATTGAGGAACTGTTGGCTGCGGGTGCACCTGTGGGTGCGCACTGGATTGCCGATCGCCAGACAGCACCCCTGATCCTGCGCTATGGCAGCGAAGAGGCGAAGCAGCGATACCTGCCCGGCATTTGCCGCGGTGAAATCTATACCTGCATCGGCCTGTCAGAACCCGGCGCCGGTTCCGACCTGGCTGCGGTTCGCACTTCGGCCCGGCAAACCGCCGAAGGCTGGCGCATATCCGGCCAGAAAATTTGGACCTCGGGCGCGCATTTGAGCCATGTCATGCTCGCCCTGGTGCGCAGCGAAGAGGGCAGTGAGCGCAATGCGGGCCTCTCGCAATTCCTCATCCCGATGGATGCGCCGGGCCTCACCATAAAGCCGATTATCGACATGGCCGGGGAACATCATTTCAACGAGGTGTTTTTCGACGATGTGCTGCTGCCCGAATGGGCGATGGTCGGGACGCGCGGGCAGGGCTGGGTGCAGGCAACGGCCGAACTGGCGCTCGAACGGTCGGGGCCGGAACGCTATCTTTCAAGCCATGTGCTGATGACCGCGTTGATCGATGCAGCCGGGCCCAATCCCGAACCGCAGATCAAGGCGCGGATTGGCGAACTGACCGCCGAATTGTGGACGCTGCGCCAGATGTCGCTGTCGACCGCCGCGAAACTCGCCGCCGGCGAAGACCCGATGGTCGAGGCGTCGATGGTCAAGGATCTTGGCAACAGCTTTGAACAGGCGCTGCCGCAGCGTGTGCAGGCTCTGGTCGATTGCCCGTCTACCCGCGATGACGATCTTGCACGGCTGATGCGGGCCTTGCTTATCGCCGCGCCGAGTTTCTCGCTGCGCGGCGGAACACGAGAGATCATCCGCGGTATCATCGCACGGGGGCTGGGACTGAGATGAGCGAACAACGTGCCCTATTGTGCGACACGGCGGAGGCGGTGTTCGCCGAAGCTGTGGTCGAGGGAATGGCCCCGATCGAGGCAGCCGGTTTCGATCAACTGCTCGTGCCTGAGGCAGAGGGCGGTTTTGGCGGCGATTGGGGAGATTTGTTCGCCGTACTACGCATCGCCGGTGCGAAAGTGCCGCATCTTGCGGTGGGCGAACGGATCGTCGGCGGAGAAATATCGCGCCCCATCGGCGCATTTATCCTTGTGGCGCAGGCCGCAGGCGCGATGGATGCTGCACTGGCGATGAGCATCGATTATGTGAACACCCGCCAGCAATTCGGCAAGGCGCTCGGCAAGTTTCAGGCCGTGCAGCAGGTGCTCGCCATTTTCGCAGTCGAAGCGGCGGCGGTGAATGTCGCTGGTGCTGCTGCGGCGGCTGCGCTCGATAAAGCGGGGGGCGATGCTGAACAGGCTTTGTTCGAAATCGCAGCGGCGAAGCTACGCACCAACAAGGCGATCGGGCAGGCAACCTCCATCGCGCATCAGGTGCATGGTGCCATCGGCTTTACCCGCGAATATGACCTGCACAAGCTCACGGGCCCGCTGCTCGATTGGCGATCGGATCATGGCAACGATGCCTATTGGGCTGATCTGCTAGGGGCGATGGCGGCCGATTTGGGCGGTGTCGGCCTATGGCATGAGGTCACCCGGCGCGGCTGACATATTTCTCCGGCCAGCTTTGACTCGGCGCTGCTTTCGGCTAAAGGCCGCAAGCTGTAACCTAGCCTGATTTTGGAGTTTTCCCATGCGCGCCGATGCGCAAGCCCTTGTCGACCGGATCGACGCTGCCCTAAACCTCGTCAAAATGTCGCTCGATTGGGATCGCGCGCTGCGCCGCCTTGATGAACTCAATGCGCGCGTTGAGGATCCCAAGCTGTGGGACAATCCCAAGCAGGCCGAAGAAGTGATGCGCGAACGCCGCCGCCTCGATGCGGCTGTGACGACGGTGCGTGAGATCGACGCCGATAAGAGCGGCACGGTTGAACTGATCGAACTTGCCGAAATGGAAGGTGATGAGGGCCTCGCCGACGAAGGCGTAGCCTCGTTGAAGGCGCTCGCCGACAGGGCAGATAAGGACAAGGTTTCGGCGCTGCTTTCGGGCGAAGCCGATCCGCTCGATACCTTCATCGAAATCCACGCAGGCGCAGGTGGCACCGAAAGCCAGGATTGGGCTGAAATGCTGTTCCGCATGTACACCCGCTGGGCGGAAAAGCGCGGCTTCAAGGTCGATACGATCGAGTATCAGGCAGGCGATACCGCCGGCATCAAATCGGCGACGATCCAGGTCAAGGGCGAGAATGCCTATGGCTATGCCAAGACCGAAAGCGGCGTCCACCGCCTGGTTCGTATTTCGCCTTATGACAGCTCCGCACGCCGCCATACCTCGTTCAGTTCGGTCTGGGTCTATCCGGTGATCGACGACAGCTTTGAAATCGACATCAACCCGGCTGACCTCAAGATTGATACCTATCGCGCTTCGGGTGCCGGTGGTCAGCATGTCAACACGACGGACTCGGCCGTTCGTATCACCCACGCGCCATCCGGCATTGTGGTGGCGAGCCAGGTGGACCGCAGCCAGCACAAGAACCGCGAGATTGCGATGGGCATGCTCAAGGCACGCCTCTTCGAAGCTGAAATGCGCAAGCGCGAGGAAGCCGCGAGCGCCGAACATGCGGCCAAGACCGACATCGGCTGGGGCCACCAGATCCGCTCCTATGTCCTCCAGCCCTATCAGATGGTGAAGGACCTGCGCACTGGCGTTACCAGCCCGACACCCTCGGATGTACTTGATGGCGACCTAGACGATTTCATCGCTGCAGCACTCGCGCAGCGCGTGACGGGCGAAGCCGTTTCGGTCGAGGATGTGGACTGAGTTCAAATCCGGCATTTGGCCAAGAATTGCCATCGCTGCTTGTTTAGCCTTGAAACCCCGGATTGAGTCCAGCAATGCAGTTTGCAAGGTTGGCCGATAATCTGGAGAGAGCAAGTGAGCGAGCATCAGGACTGGTTCCCCGTCCCCGAAAGCGCAACAAAGGATACGCATTGCAGCGCTGCAGAATATGATCGGCTTTATGCCGGGAGTATCGCTAATCCTGACAGCTTTTGGGCGGAGCAGGCGAAACGGATAGACTGGCTCGCGCAGCCGACGAAGATCGGCAACTGGTCTTACGATCCGGTATCGATCAAATGGTATGAAGATGGCGTATTGAACCTGTGTCACAACGCGGTTGATCGTCATGTGGCCGCTGGCAAGGGCGATGCGATTGCCTTCATCTTCGAACCTGACGAACCTTCGAAACCAGCGCGCAAGGTCAGCTATAGCGAGTTGCAGGCCGAAGTGATCCGCATGGCCAACACGCTCAAGAAAATGGGTGTAGCCAAGGGTGACCGGGTAACAATCTACATGCCTATGATCGTCGAAGGTGCGGTGGCCATGCTCGCTTGTGCCCGCATCGGAGCGGTGCATTCAGTGGTGTTCGGTGGTTTTTCGCCAGAAGCCCTCGCGGGACGTATCGAGGATTGTGCCAGCCGTTTCGTGATTTGTGCCGACAGCGGCGTGCGCGGGGGCAAGCATGTGCCGCTCAAATCCAATTTAGATGCGGCGCTGGAGCGTGTTTCAGGCGTCGAGGGCGTGCTGGTGATCGAACATACCGGTGATCCCTGCAACATGACCCCGCATCGTGACCATTGGTATCATGAATATGGCGCAGATGTGCCTGCCGAATGCCCGTGCGAGCCGATGAATGCCGAAGACCCGCTGTTCATCCTCTACACCTCGGGTTCCACTGGCAAACCAAAAGGCGTGCTGCACACTACCGGTGGCTATTCGGTGTGGACCGCTACGACCTTCCATTATGTGTTCGATTACAAGCCGGGTGAGGTCTTCTTCTGCTCGGCCGATATCGGCTGGGTCACGGGGCACAGCTATGTCGTTTACGGGCCGCTGCAAAATGGCGCGACCAGCCTCATCTTTGAAGGCATCCCCAGCTATCCAGACAATGGTCGTTTCTGGGACATTGTCGACCGGCACCAGGTCAACATCTTCTATACCGCGCCGACTGCCTTGCGCGCGCTGATGCGCGATGGCGATGGCCCGGTGAAGGCACGCTCACGCAAGTCGATCCGCCTGCTGGGAACGGTTGGGGAACCGATCAATCCGGAGGCTTGGCGCTGGTACCATGCGACGGTGGGTGAGGGGAAATTGCCCATCGTCGATACCTGGTGGCAGACCGAAACCGGCGGCACGATGATCACCACATTGCCCGGCGCGCATGGCATGAAGCCGGGCAGTGCAGGCCGCCCCTTCTTCGGCATCCGCCCGCAACTGGTTGATGCCGACGGGCAGGTCATTGCCGACGAAGGCGATGCGCGCGGCGATGTATCGGGCAACCTCTGCATCACGCATAGCTGGCCGGGGCAGGCGCGCACCGTCTATGGCGATCATGACCGTTTCGTGCAGACCTATTTCTCCACCTATAAGGGTAAGTATTTCACCGGCGATGGCTGCCGCCGCGATGGCGATGGCTATTGGTGGATTACCGGTCGTGTCGACGATGTGATCAACGTTTCCGGCCACCGCATGGGCACAGCCGAGGTCGAAAGCGCGCTTGTGTTGCATGACCGCGTGGCCGAGGCCGCAGTCGTCGGATTCCCGCACGAGATCAAGGGACAGGGCATTTATTGCTATGTCACGTTGAACGCAGGCGAAGAGCCAAGCGCGGAACTGGAAAGCGAACTTCGGATGCAGGTGCGGCAGGAAATCGGCCCGATCGCCTCGCCCGACCATATCCACTTCACCCCCGCTTTGCCCAAGACGCGGAGCGGCAAGATCATGCGCCGTATCCTGCGCAAGATTGCCGAGAATGATTTCGGTGCGCTGGGGGATACGTCGACCCTGGCCGATCCGAGCGTAGTCGACAGCCTGATCGAGGGGCGGCGGAACCGCTGAACCGAACTGGCTGCTTGTCGATAACTGAAGGAGCGGTTATGGCCGTTTAATCACGCGATTAAACGGAGAGGAAACATGAGCGCACGTCAAGGGCCGCTGAACGGCATCAAGGTTATCGAACTCGCTGGGATTGGCCCCGGCCCTTATGCAGGCCAATTGCTGGCGGATATGGGTGCGGATGTGATCGTCGTCGACCGGCCTGGCCCGGCACTGCCCAAGGCGGTCGACGGGCGCGGCAAGCGGTCGATCATGCTCGACCTCAAGAAACCCGAAGCAGTCGAAGCGCTGCTCAAAATGGTCGCAAGCGCCGATGTGTTGATTGAAGGTCTCCGCCCCGGCGTAACCGAGCGTATGGGCGTCGGCCCCGAGGCCTGCCATGCCGTCAATCCGAAGCTGATCTATGGCCGCATGACTGGCTGGGGGCAGACCGGCCCGTGGAGCCAGATGGCTGGCCATGATATCAACTATATCAGCATGACCGGCGTGTTGAATGCGATCGGCAAGGCCGGCCAGCCACCGGTGCCGCCGCTCAATATGGTGGGTGATTTCGGCGGGGGCACGATGTTCCTCGTCACCGGCATCCTCGCTGCGCTGGTTGAGCGTGCGACAACCGGCAAAGGCAATATTGTCGATGCGGCGATTATCGACGGCACCCACAGCCTGATGAGCTTTGTCCACGGCATGGCGGGGCTCGGACAATGGCGCACCAACCGCGAGGCGAACTTGCTCGATGGTGCTGCGCCTTTTTATCGCTGCTATGGCACCAGCGACGGCAAATTCATGGCAGTCGGCTGTATCGAGCCGCAATTTTTTGCCGCGATGATGGAGCGGTTGCCGATCGACAAGGAAGCGTATGGCGGCCAGCACGATCAATCGAAATGGGCGCAGCAGCATAAGATGCTCGAGGAGGTCTTCGCCTCAAAGACCCGCGACGAGTGGGAAGCGACATTTGCGCTGACCGACGCCTGCGTCACCCCGGTGCTCGATTATGTCGAGGCCGCCTCGCACCCCGCCAATGCTGAACGCAAGGCAGTGGTGAAGGATGGAAAATGGCTGCACCCGCAAATCGCGCCGCGATTGTCGAGCCAGGAGCAGGCTGACAATTTCGTTATCGCATCGCGTGGTGGCGATTATTCGGCGGTGCTAGCCGAAGCGGGCCTTGCCACCTCCGATATTGAAACCCTCGTCGCCGGGGGTGCGGTCGTCACCGGCTAAGTTCCCAAAAATCCAAAGAAGAAGGGCCGGCCTCCATGGGGAGACCGGCCCTTTCTTTTAGCTATCATCCGGATCAGAATTTGGTGCGGACGGTGATGCCATACATGCGCGGTTCTTCGACGAACGCGATACGCGAACGTGTGCCGCCACCGCCACGAAGCGGGGTGTTGGAGGTGATGCCACGGGTGATTTCGTTACCCAGGTTCGTACCCCAGACTTCAAAGGTGAAGCGCTCGCTCGGATCAGTGAATCCGAGGCGGGCGTTGATCTTGAAATAGTCTTCCTGACGGTCGAGCGGCAGCGGGACGATGGCGCCCGACGACAGGCGCTCTACGGCCTGGGTCGAAGTGCGGCGGCTACCCGAATAGCTTACGTTCATGTTGGCGGTCAGGCCCCAACCCGAACTGTTCAGCGGGCCGTCATAGGTAATGCCGGTTACGCCTGCCCAACGCGGAGCGTTGGTAAGGTCCTGACCGCATAGCAATGCGACCGATGCAACGACAGCCGCCGGAACGCCTGCGGTGCAATTCTGGTCATAACGTGCCTTGGCATGCGTGACCGATGCATTGACGCTGATATAATCATGCAGACGACCGAACACTTCAACTTCGAAGCCGCGTGAACGTGCACCGGCTACGTTGAAGGTGGTGAACTGCACGCCGGTGAATTCAAGCACCTGGAAGTCGCTCATATCCATCTGGAACAGGGCGATGTTGGCATTGATCCGACCGAAGGTAGCCTTCGCACCGATTTCATATGCGTCGACCTTTTCCGAATCGAAGCGCGGATCGGCATAAATCGGTGCCGCGCCGGTGGTCAGCACGGCCGTCGAATTGATCAGGTTGGCCGCGGTCGGGTCAAGGTTGAAACCACCCGATTTGAAGCCATGGCTGAAGCTTCCGTACAGCATCAGGTCGTCGTTCGGCTTGTAGGTAAGCTGAGCTGTATAGGTCAGTTCATCATCCTTGAACGTATTCGCCCATTCGCGTGGCAACGGAAGGAAACGGCTGGCCAATCCACCGCCGAGTGCTGCCGGTGCAGTCAGCGTCACCGGTGCCACGAACGGGAAGCAGTTCAGGCCGACCAGACCTGCGCGCAGCGCAGAAGGAACTGCTGCTGTAAGCACGCCGTTGACGCTCGCTTGGCAGGCGCCGTTGGTGCCCGAAAGTTGGTCGAAGCTCGCATCCTTCTTTTCGTCGACATAACGTGCGCCGAGGGTCAGGCTGAACTGGTCGGTGAAGCTGATCACATTGTGGGTGAAGACCGAGAATGTGGTGGCATTCTGTTCGAACCGGTTCACAGCATTTGCGCCGGCTGCGTTCACCGGAACGCCGCCATTGCCCAGAGCAGTGAGCGCGAACAACGGATTGACGCCAGCGGCGCTGCCGAAGTTACCCGCGCTGACGGCACGCTGGAAGTCGCTGCCAAGGGTCATGACACCCTGAGCGGTGATATCTTCCTTGCCGTAAAAACCACCGATCAGCCAGTCGAACTTGTCGTTGAATGCTGTGCCCTGCAGGCGGATTTCCTGCGTGAAGGTGGTGATGTTATCCCCATTCTTGGGAAGGCCCGGAAGCGCCGTTGCGTCGCGGCGGCCCACCGAATAGTTCAGCACGGAGACAAAATCGTCCTGGCTCGATTCAGAAGCGAAGTCGCGATACGAGGTGATCGAGGTCAGCTTCGCGCCGCCAATTTCCCATTTCAGTTCGCCCGAAAGGCCCCATTGCTTGGCGCTGTTCAGGAACTGCTGACCATTGGTGGAAAGATTCTTCAGCGCGCTGAAACCAGACTGATCGACGCCATCATTGGTCAAGCCATGGAAGGCGAAGAAGGGCTGCAGTTCGGTTTCCCGAAGGATGACGGCATCGCAGCACTTTTCGTCGACCTTTGAATAGTCAGCGAGGATGCGGATGCTTACATCGGCGCTGGGCTCGACATAAAGTTGTCCGCGAAGCATCCAGCGATCACGATCGTTGCTTTCTGCGCCAGTGGAGCTCTTCAGGTAACCATCGCGCTTGCGCCAGGTGCCCGAAAGGCGAACTGCGGCAACATCCTGTGCGATCGGGGCGCTGACGCCAGCCTGCACATTCATGAAGTCGTAATTGCCGTAGGAGGCGTTCACGAAGCCTTCGAATTTCGACAGGCTCGGACGCTTTGTGGTGATGTTAAGCGCGCCAGCCGAAGTGTTGCGGCCGAACAATGTGCCTTGCGGGCCGCGCAGTACTTCGAGACGTTCGAGGTCGACAAGGTCGCCAAGCGCAACACCGGGGCGCGACTGGTAGACGCCATCGATAAATACGCCGACCGAGCTTTCAAGACCGGTATTGTTGCCGGTCGTGCCGACGCCGCGGATCTTGATCGACGTGCCCTGCGTTTCGGTCTGGGACGACTGGATATTGAAGCTGGGGGTGATCGACGACAGCGTCTTGATGTCTGCGATACCCTGACGTTCCAGTGTTTCCGGCTGGACTGCGGTTACCGCGATGGGAATATCCTGCACATCTGCTTCGCGCAGTGTAGCGGTGACAACGATGGGCTCGTTCTCATAGCTTTCTTCTTCCGCCTGTGCGTCTTGCGCATAGGCTGGCGTGATCGCGAATGTTGCGAGCATGGTTGGAACTGAGTGCCAGTGCACTGAGTCGATTCAAACGACGCATATTACCTCTCCTTGATTTGCGACTATGGCACCTGCCTGATTTTGCCGGTCTGGGTTGCCACTGTCGTCTTTGTATACCTTTTCTCCCGGGGCATAACTGGAACGGTCGCACACTTAACTTACGGAATTTGCTTGTCCAGAATTTCAATTGCGCACTTAAACTTTAGTTTTTGCTGTGGCATTTATGCAGCATCGGGCTAAACCCGCGCGCATGTTTGATCGCCCTACCATAATCGACGAAGGCTTCGCCAAGCGCGTGCTCTCCGGTGACTTGCCAGCGTCGCGCAGCAACCAGAATTTCCACGTTCCGCCCGCCCACCAATTGGTCGATATTTTCGACAGCCAGATCATGTCGAGACATCTCGATCTCTGGGCCCGGCGATCGAAGGGAAAGACCTTTTATTCCATCGGCAGTTCGGGCCACGAAGGCACCGCGGCAATGGCCGCGACCACGCGTGAGACCGATATGGCCTTCCTGCACTATCGCGATGCGGCTTTCCTGATTCAGCGCAAGAAACAGGCAGGCGGACTGACGCCGCTTTACGATATGGCGCTTAGCTTTGCCGCTTCGGCGGAGGATCCGATCTCTGGTGGGCGCCACAAGGTGCTTGGTTGTGCGCAGACCTTTGTCCCGCCGCAGACCAGCACCATCGCCTCGCATTTGCCAAAGGCCGTGGGCGCTGCGCACAGCATCGGCATGGCGCAACGCCTGAAACTGGATGATGCGGTGCTGCCGCACGATGCGGTTATCCTGTGCTCGTTTGGCGACGCGTCGGCCAACCATTCGACGTCGCAGGGTGCAATTAACTCGGCTTGCTGGGCGGCTTACCAGCACCTGCCCATGCCGTTGATCTTCCTGTGCGAGGATAATGGCATCGGCATTTCGGTGCGCACGCCAGGTGGTTGGGTAGAGGCGAATTTCGCCCACCGCCCAGCGCTGCACTATATCCAGTGCGACGGGGTCGACATGCTCGATGCGATGCGCGGTTGTGAAGAAGCCGTTACCTATGCGCGTAGTCGTCGCAAACCGGTATTCCTGCACATGCGCACCGTGCGTCTGATGGGCCATGCGGGCGCGGATGTGGAAGCCAGCTATTCTGCGCTCGAGGCGATCGAAGCCAATGAGGCACAGGATCCGTTGCTTCATAGCGCGCGCATCCTGTTGCAGCATGGCGGGTTGTCGCGTGAAGAGATTGTCGGGCGTTACGAAGATATGCGCCAGCGGGTGGAGCGCGTGGCTTCCGAAGCGCTTACCAAGCCCCGGCTTTCGACCAACACCGAAATCATGGCACCCATCACGCCAAAGGTCGGGGCAAAAGCCTCGCCACCGCTTCCGTCAAGCACGGCGCGAGACGAGCTTTTCGCAAAGGATGCACGCAATCTTGCCAAGCCTGTTACCTTGGCGAAGTCGATCAATTTTGCGCTCGCCGACCTGATGCAGCGTTATCCAAATATTTCGCTGTTCGGCGAAGATGTCGCCCGCAAGGGCGGCGTTTACGGCGTGACGCAGGGCTTGCAGGAAAAATTTGGTGCCGCGCGCGTGTTTGACACGCTTCTCGACGAACAGACCATCCTCGGCCTTGCAATCGGCTTGGGTCACAATGGCTTTGTACCGATCCCCGAAATCCAGTTCCTCGCTTATCTGCACAATGCCGAGGACCAGATTCGGGGCGAAGCGGCGACGCTGAGCTTTTTCTCCAACCAGCAATATCGCAACCCGATGGTCGTCCGGATCGCGGGGCTGCCTTACCAGAAGGGCTTTGGCGGCCATTTCCACAATGACAACAGCCTTGCGGTGCTGACCGACATTCCGGGTATCATTGTCGCGGTTCCCAGTTGTGCGGCCGACGCACCGGCGATGCTGCGCGAATGTGTGCAGCTGGCGCATGAAGATGGCCGGGTTATCATTTTTGTTGAACCGATTGCGCTTTACCACACCACCGATCTTGCCGAGGCGGGTGATGGTGGCTGGACCGCGAATTATGTCGCACCCGCTGAGGCAAAACCGATAGCGCTGGGCGAACTTGGTGTGCATGGTGCGGGCAAGGATTTGGCGATCGTCACTTACGGCAATGGCTATTTCCTCTCACGTCAGGCGGAGCCCGAATTGCGCGCCAAGGGCATCGACCTGCGCATTATTGACCTGCGCTGGCTCCATCCGCTGAACGAAGCCGGGATTGTAGAGGCCGTGTCATCGGCGAAGAAAATCCTTGTTGTTGATGAATGCCGCCGCGCTGGCAGCCCGTCGGAGAAACTGGTGACGATCCTTGCCGAAGCGGGAAGAGGGAATGATACCAGCCGCCTCACCGCCGATGATTGCTTTATTGCCTTGGGCCCGGCGGCGGAACTGACGCTGCCCAGCAAGGCGTCGATTATTGAGGCGGCATTGAAGGCAGCAGGGAAATGAAGGAAAAAATCCTCGTCGTCTGCCCCGGCCGCGGAACCTATAACGCAACCGAACTTGGCTATCTGAAGCGCTACCATGGCGGTGGTGGTGCGCAGGTGGCGCGGCTCGATTCCTATCGCGCGGGACTTGGCCAGCCGACGATTTCGGCACTAGACGGCGCCGAGAAATACAGCACGTCGCTGCACATGCCCGGCGATAATGCATCGCTGCTGATCTACGCATGTGCGCTTGCCGACTTTGCCGCCATCGATCGCGATCGTTTTGATGTGGTCGCGGTCACCGGCAACTCGATGGGCTGGTATCTTGCCCTTGCTTGCGCGGGCGTCGTTGATTTCGATGCCGGCGCGCAGCTCGTCAACACCATGGGCGGCCTGATGCATGAAAAGGGGCAGGGCGGGCAGGTTGTCTGGTCAATGTCTGATGCCGACTGGCACATCGACCCTGTAAAGGTGGCAGAAGTTGAGGCCGTTCTTGCTGAAGCTTCGCGTGATGGGCGTGCGGTGCATGTCTCGATCCGGCTGGGCGCGATGGTCGTTTTTGCCGCTGACGATGACGGCATGAAATGGTTGATGGAACGGCTTCCAAAGGATGACCGCTTCCCGATGAAGCTCAACTATCACGCCGCTTTCCACTCGCCTTTGCTCGACCATATTGTGCCACTCGCTCATGCAGCGAACCCGGTTGCGGATTTTGGCGAAGGCATGATTCCGGCGATAGACGGAACCGGGCGGGTTTGGAGCCCCAAGGGTTTCGACGCCGAGGGGATCTACGACTACACACTCGGCACACAGATCAACCGGACCTATGATTTCACCCGTGCAGTGCAGGTCGCTGCGCGCGAATTTTGCCCGGATCGCATCGCTGTCCTCGGCCCCGGTACCACTTTGGGTGCGCCAGTGGCACAGGCCTTGATCGCATGCGGCTGGCGTGGATTGAAGGGCAAAGCCGATTTCCAGCAACGGCAGGTTGCCGATCCCATACTGGTTTCGATGGGAATGGCGGAGCAGCGCGGGGTTATCACTGGCTAAGGCGTTCGTTACATACGAATAAACGACCTCTTCCCCTCCTAGCCATTTGACATCGCTGCTATATGGTTGTCGATGGCGCGCGATTTGGCGCGCTTGAGAGGACATTTTTTATGAGCCAGCATAGCGAGACCCTGCTGCTGTTCGGCGCGACGGGGGATTTGTCGCGGCGGATGCTGCTGCCTTCGCTCTATGCCTTGCATTCGGATGAGCTGATTGCACCCAATCTGCGCATCTTCGGCACTGCCCGCAGCGAGCATGACGACGAGAGTTTCCGTAACTTTGCCAAAGAGGCCTTGTGCGAATTCCTGCCCGATGATCGCAAGGACGAAGGCAAGATCGACGCTTTCCTGACACGGCTGCACTATCAGGCGCTTGATGCTTCGAAGCCGGAGGGCTTCAAGGCATTGGCCGACAAGATCGGCGATATTTCGGGCGGGCTTTCAATTTTCCTTTCAACCGCGCCTTTCCTGTTTGAACCCACGATCAAGGGGCTGCACGCTGCCGGGTTGGCTGGGGATAATGTCCGCATCGGCCTTGAAAAGCCCCTGGGCAACGATCTTGAATCGAGCCGCTCGATCAACGATGCCGTGAATGCGGTGTTCCCCGAAAGCCGAACTTTCCGGATCGATCATTATCTGGGCAAGGAAACGGTCCAGAACCTGATGGCACTGCGTTTTGGCAACATGCTGTTCGAGCCGCTGTGGAATGCCAATGCGATCGAACATGTTCAGATCACCGTCAGCGAAACAGTCGGTCTGGAAGGGCGTGCCGGCTTTTATGACGATACCGGTGCGCTGCGCGACATGGTGCAAAACCATATGCTGCAACTCGTCGCGCTTACCGCAATGGAGCCGCCCGCCAATCTCGATTCCACCGCGATCCGTGACGAAAAGGTCAAGGTTCTTCGGGCCTTGCGGGGAGTCCATGATGGCGATGTGGTGACCGGCCAATATGGCAATGGCGCCGTTAAAGGTGCGCCGGTAGAAAGTTACGACAGCGACCTGGGCAAACCTTCGGACACGGAAACCTTCGTCGCGATCAAGGCCTATGTCGACAATTGGCGCTGGCAGGGCGTTCCCTTTTACCTGCGCACTGGAAAGCGGCTAGCCGAACGGCGCAGCGAAATCGTGATCCAGTTTAAACCGGTGCCGCACAATATTTTCCGCGATCGCGGAGGACGGCTTGAGGCGAACAAACTGGTGATCCGCTTGCAACCCGAAGAATATGTCCGCCTGCTCGTCATGGCAAAGGAACCGGGGCTTGACCGGGGCGGGGTTACCTTGCGCGAAGTACCGCTCGACCTTTCATTGACCACCGCTTTCGCAGGGTCACGCCGCCGCATCGCCTATGAACGGCTGCTGCTCGACCTGATCGAGGGCGACCAGACCCTGTTCGTGCGCCGCGACGAAGTGGAGGCGCAATGGAAATGGATCGATGCCATCCGCAAATTGTGGGGCGAAACGGGCCTGAAGCCCAAAAATTACGGCGCGGGAAGCTGGGGGCCGAGTGCCGCCATTGCGCTTGCCGAACGCGATGGAGTGAGCTGGCATGAATAAGCTCAACCCGGTCGTTGAGGCCGTTACCAACCGGATTATCGAAAGGTCGAAACCGGGGCGCACCGCCTATCTGGACTTGATTGCGCGCGCGCGCGATGCAGGGGTGAACCGGCCGACATTGTCGTGCGGAAACCTGGCACATGGCTTTGCGGCGAGCGGCGATGACAAGGCCGCCATTCGCGGCGGCAAGGCGATGAACATCGGGATTATCACCGCCTATAACGACATGCTTTCGGCGCATCAGCCTTATGGTCGTTACCCCGAACAGATCAAAATGTGGGCACGCGAAAAGGGCGCGACCGCACAGGTAGCTGGCGGTGTACCCGCGATGTGCGATGGGGTGACGCAAGGCCAGCTTTCGATGGAATTGTCGCTGTTCAGCCGCGACAATATCGCCATGGGCGCGGCAATCGGGCTTAGCCACGGCATGTTCGAAGGCGCGCTGCTGCTGGGCCTGTGCGACAAGATTGTTCCCGGTTTGCTGATCGGCGCTTTGCGCTTTGGCCATCTGCCGATGATCCTTATTCCCGCCGGACCGATGCCATCGGGCCTAGCCAATAAGGAAAAACAGCGCGTCCGCCAGCTTTATGCCGAGGGTAAGGTCGGGCGCGAAGAGCTGCTCGAGGCAGAAGCGGCATCCTATCATGGCGCGGGTACCTGCACCTTTTACGGCACTGCAAATTCGAACCAGATGATGATGGAGATGATGGGGCTTCACATGCCAGGCTCCAGCTTCTGCAATCCCGGTACCAAGCTGCGACAGGAATTGACCCGCGCGGCAACGCACCGGATTACCGAAATCGGTTGGGAAGGTAGCGACTATCGACCCTTTGGCCAGTGCGTCGATGAAAAGGCAGTTGTGAACGCTGTGGTCGGGCTGCTGGCAACGGGTGGTTCCACCAACCATGTGCTGCACTTGCCCGCAATCGCGCGCGCGGCGGGAATCATCATCGATTGGCAGGATATGGACGAGCTGTCGTCGGTTGTGCCGCTGATCGCCCGGGTCTATCCCAATGGTGCCGGCGACGTGAATTATTTCGCGGCAGCAGGCGGCATGCCATTCGTGATCCGTGAGTTGGTCGAATCCGGCCTTGCCCATGATGACATCATGACGATTTATGGCGGCGGCCTGAGTGCCGGCGCGCGTGAACCGCGCATGGACGGCGAAGCACTGGTTTGGGATGCCGCGCCTACTGTTTCAGGAGATGACAGCATCCTGCGCGGCGTCGCCGATCCTTTCCGCCCCGATGGCGGAATGCGGCTGGTGCAGGGTAATTTGGGGCGCGGTACCTTCAAGACCAGCGCGGTTGACGAGGAACGCTGGACGATTGAAGCACCCGCGCGTGTTTTCAGCGACCAGAATGAAGTGCTGGCGGCGTTCAAGGCTGGCGAGCTCGACCGCGATGTGGTTGTCGTCGTTCGCTTCCAGGGGCCTGCGGCGAATGGCATGCCCGAATTGCACAAGCTGACGCCGCCGCTCGGCGTTTTGCAGGACAAGGGCTTCAAGGTCGCACTGGTCACCGATGGCCGCATGTCCGGTGCATCGGGCAAGGTTCCCGCTGCGATCCATATCAGCCCCGAAGCCGTTAAAGGCGGGCCGCTTGCGAAGCTGCGTGATGGCGACATCGTTCGCCTGTGCGCGCACCGCGGCAGCCTCGAAGCACTGGTCGATGCAGGCGAATGGAACGCGCGCGAAGATGCTAAGCAGCCGCCCGCCGAAACCGGTGTCGGCCGCGAACTCTTTGCAATCATGCGCCATTTCGCTGACGAGGCTGAAAAAGGTGGATCGGCCATGCTGGCGGAGGCCGGGTTGTGAGCAGGCTGGTCACGGTTGATATTGGCGGCACCCACGCCCGCTTTGCGCTCGCCGAAATCGCAGATGGCAAGGTTGTTTCGCTCAGTGAACCCGTAACGATGAAAACCGCGGAACATGCGTCGTTCCAGACCGCTTGGGAGGCGTTCGGCGATATGATCGACGAGCCGATTCCGCAGGCCGTTACCATCGCGATTGCGGGGCCGATCAATGCCGAGGTGATCAAATTCACCAACAATCCGTGGATCATCCGGCCGGCGCTGATCAAGGAAAAGCTCAAGGTCGAATCCTATACGCTGGTCAACGATTTTGAAGCCGTCGGCCATGCAGTGGCACAGGCTGGCCCTGAACATTTCGTACATCTGTGTGGCCCTGACCAGCCGCTTGAAGCGACTGGCACGATCAGCATCATCGGCCCGGGTACAGGTCTTGGCGTCGCGCATGTGCTGCGCACAGATGATGGCTATCATGTGCAGGCGACCGAAGGCGGCCATATCGATTTTGCACCACTCGACAGCATTGAGGACGCGATCCTTGCCCGGTTGCGCAAGCGCTATCGCCGAGTCTCGGCGGAGCGGGTGGTTTCTGGGCCGGGCCTTGTCGACATTTATGAAACGCTGGCGAGCATCGAGGGCAGGGCGATCCAGCAACTTGACGACAAGCAGCTATGGTCGCTTGGTACCTCAGGCCAAGACAGCCTTGCAGCGGCAGCTGTCGACCGTTTCTGCCTGTCGCTCGGCAGCATCGCGGGCGATATTGCATTGGCGCAGGGCGGATTTGCCGGCGTGGTGCTGGGGTCGGGCCTGGCCGTCGCCGCGCTGTCGGGGATCGTGCCGGTGCTCGTCGGCGCCAACACCTTCCAGAGCGGCGTGTTCGACATCCCGGTGCCGCTGCGCACGTCGGCGAGCGTCGTGGTCGGGCGGAAGCCGAACAGCCGGTGGATCGTGTAGCCGTCGACGTTCAGCGCCGCGATGCCCGTCGGCGCGGCCACCACCACCCTCCGCTCGGTGGTGGC
>JALREL010000208.1 GCA_023262005.1 Sphingorhabdus sp.
TACCGATATGGTAAGGTATCGACATAGAGGTGTAGCGGATTTTCGCCGGGAACATCTCGACCAATATCGCGGCTACCTGGCCATAGGTCATCGCCGACAATGCTACGAGAATGGCGACGGCCAGAATGATGATCAATGGCTTACGCTGTTCCGGATCCGACTTGTCCGGATATCCCGCTTTCTCGAGCGCAGCGATATAAGCCTTGTCATCAAAACCCTTAATCTCCTCGGCACCAACCTTTAGCAGCAATTCGTCACCTTCAGCTTTGGAATAGCTGATGCCGCGCTTGGAAAGGAAGTTGAGCGCCTTCGCACAATCACTTTCATGCTTGCTCGAAAACACGTTGAAGTCGCAAGCCGGTGACACGAGCGTCACTGGCGCGCTGACAGTTGCCCGTGCGAGCGCCGGGTTGGCCGCATCCGCCATCATATGAAACAGCGGGAAAGTGCCAACAATCGACAAGGCATAGCCGATCAGCAGGATCTTCTTGCGGCCATAATGGTCAGACAGCCAGCCTGCAGCGACATAAAGGGGGGCCGCCAGCAGCGCACCTACCGCCATATAGCCCAGTGCATCGGTTTCCGGCACGCGCGCCGTTCCGGTCAGGAAATACAAGGTGCCGAACTGCGAGGTGTAATAAATCACCGTCAAACCGGCAGCTACGCCAAACAGGGCAACAAGGATGCGCTTGACGTTACCCGGATATTGGAAGCTTTCGACAAACGGGTTTTTGGAAACCGTTCCCGCTTCTTTCATCGCCTTGAACACAGGGCTTTCGGAAAGCTTGAGGCGGATCCAGAGCGAAATCGCCAATAGCAGGATAGAAATCAGGAACGGCACGCGCCAGCCCCATGATTCAAATGCCTCGGTGCTCATAGATGTGCGCGTTACCAAAACGACGGTTACAGCTAGGAGGAAGCCGCCAGCAACCGAAGCTTGAATCCAACTGGTATATTGCCCGCGCTTGCCCTTCGGCGCATGCTCGGCGACATAAATTGCTGCGCCGCCATATTCCCCGCCCAGTGCAAGGCCTTGCAAACAGCGCAAAATCAGGAGCAGTACGGCCGCGGTTACGCCGATCGATGCGAATGTGGGCAGAAATCCGATTGCCGCGGTCGCCCCACCCATCAGTGATATCGTGACAAGGAAGGTATATTTGCGGCCAATCTTGTCCCCCAGATAACCGAACACGATCGCACCCAGCGGGCGGACGCCAAAGCCGGCACCAAAAACTGCAAGGCTCGCCAGCATTGCGGCGGTGGGGTTATCCGATGGAAAGAACAGCTTTCCGATCAAGGCACCCAATATGCCGTAGACGAAAAAGTCGTACCATTCGAACACCGTGCCCAGCGATGAAGCCGTGATCACCAGCCTGTCGCGCTTCGGATCAATCACCTCTTCAGCAGCATTTGCGGCGTTCGCCATGGGCATCCCCTTCCCGTTTTTGGTTGCTGACATTCTCTTAGTTGCAACCGCGCATCGTTCAAGCCTTGTTGCGCTTGTTTAATCGAGCGGTTAACAAAGTTTCGAGAGACGAGAAGGAGAGAGAAATGCTGACCAAGGGCGACGAGTACCCAATCCACCAGACCGCAGAGCCAATTGCCTTTTCGGGTACTGACCGAAATTTCTACGATCGTTTCTTCTTTTGCGGCTATCGCCCTGATGGTTCGGGCTATTTTGGGGCAGCCTTTGGCGTGTATCCGCACCTGAACATTGCCGATGCACATTTTTCTGTCATCCGCGATGGCACGCAACATTGCGTTCATGCTTCCCGCATCCTTGGTTTCGAACGAATGGACATGCATTGCGGTCCAATCCGCATTGAAGTGGTCGAGCCGCTAAAAACCGTTCGCCTTGTCGTGGACAATCACGAAGGCATATCTGCTGACATTACATTCGAGGTTCGCTCCGCACCGGTGCAGGAGCCGCGCTTCACACGGCGCAACGGCAGCCGGATGATGATGGACCTCACCCGCTTCACCGTGAATTGCCATGTTACCGGATGGGTCGAAGTAGACGGCAAGCGTGAAAGTTATGAAGGCGCTTATGGTACGCGCGATCGAAGCTGGGGCGTACGGCCTATCGGTGCGGCCGACCCGCAACCGGTAATCCCAGCGGCCATGCCCCAATTCTACTGGCTCTGGGCGCCTACCAACTTCCCCAATCTTTCACTCTACGCCCATGTCAACGAGGACGAAAAGGGTGAAGCTTGGAACCGACGCGCAACGCTGATGATGGATGGCGCCAATCAGGAAGGCGGCATGCATTTCCACGAAGACCGCTTCACCATGACATGGGAAAAAGGCAAACGCCATGCAACCGCGGCGCGGCTGGATGTACGCGATGATGCCCGGCGCGACCATGTGGTCACATGGGAACCCATCGATCTCTTCATGATGAAAGGGATCGGTTATGGCCATAGCGAGTGGGTGCATGGCGGCTTCAAGGGTGAATTGGCCGTGGAACGTGAAGATTTCCGTCCTGCCGATCTGGATCCGCTCTTGATGCCCCATCTGCATATCCAGCATGTTGCAAGGGCACGGCACGAAGGTGGCGGGGCAAGTTCCGAAGGCATCGGCATTGTTGAGCAGCTTGTATTCGGTCCACATGGCCCGAGCGGCTTCAAGGGGCTTAACGACGGGTATGGCGTATGAGCCTGCCGGTACTTTCGCGTGACGAGATCACCGCTGAATGGTTGACCGATATGCTCCGTCAAAAGGGGCACGACGTCCAAATCGCTGCAATCCAGGCCAAAGCAATAGGCACCGGGCAAGTTGGTGCAACCTATCGCATTGCGCTAGATTTTGAGAGCAACCCGGGCAATTTTCCGCCAACCATCGTGGCAAAACTGCCATCAAATGACGAGCTTAGCCGCACTACCGGCAAATCGCATTTGACCTATCTGCGCGAAAGCAGATTCTACCAGACCTTCGCCGGCAAGAAGCCGATGGCGGTGCCCGATCATCTCTACATCGCCTTTGATGAGGATAGCCATGCCTTCACCCTCATCATGCACGACCTGCCGGGGCATGTGCAGGGCAACCAGCTTGGAGAACCGAGCAAGGAAGAGGCCCTGCTGGCCGTTGACGCCGCCGCAAGTATCCACGCTGCCTGGTGGGGTGATCCGACGCTCGACACGCTGGATTGGCCGAATGGAACCAAGGCGGTGCCACCGCAGCTTGATAGCGATGTTTTGTTCGGGATGTTCTGGCCGGCCTTTTGTGATCGTTACGGCGATCGCGTCGACGCCAATATGCTTACTGTCGGCGAAGCATTTCTCGGCAAGCTCAACAGCAATTATGATACGCGGCAGAGCCCCCGTTGCCTGACACACAATGATTTCCGCCCCGATAACATGCTGTTCAACGTGGCTGATCCGGTAAAGCCGATTGTGATCGTCGATTGGCAGACCACTGGGGTCGGTATCGGGGTTGGCGATATTGCTTATTACACTGGCACCGCATTCGATGCAGCACACCGCCGTGAGATTGAGCCTCAATTGCTTGCTCGGTACAAAGCACAGTTGCTGGAGCGTGGTGTTCCTGATGGCGATTTGAAGCATATCGATGATGATTATTGCCGATCAGCAGTTGCGGGGTTCCTGATGGGCGTGACTGCTGCCATGGTTGTTGAACGCACCGACCGCGGCGATGACATGTTTCTCGCCATGGCACGCCGTTCGGCTGCGATGGTTCTCGATCATGGCGAGAGGGCATTGCCGCAATGACGCAATTTGTTGACCTGTCGATCCCCATCACCAACGATGTGGTTTCCGATCCACCGGTGATGCGTCCGCAAATCACCTATATGACCCATGAAAATACGTGGGAGCAGATCGCAATGTTCTTCCCGGGGCTTACCCGCGAAGACCTTCCCGATGGCGAAGGCTGGGCGGTCGAAAGCCTGACGCTGAGCACGCATAATGGCACGCATATGGATGCGCCCTGGCACTTTCACTCGACAACCGACAGCGGTGTCTCCCCTGCCCCGTCGATCGACGAAGCGCCGCTAGATCTGTTTTTCCGGCCCGGGGTGAAACTCGATTTTTCGGACAAACCGCATGGCCATGTGGTCAGCGCCGCGGAGGTAGAGGCAGAACTGTCGCGCATTGACTATGAACTACAACCGCTCGACATCGTGCTTGTGCAGTCGGGTGCAATCTATGGCACCGAGAATTTCACTGACCAGGGCTGCGGCATGGGCGCGGAGGCGACGCTCTATTTGACCGAACGCGGCGTGAAGGTGGTCGGCACCGATGCGTGGAGTTGGGATGCACCTTTCAGCCATACGGCCAAGCGCTGGGCCGAAAATCGCGATCCTTCCATCATCTGGGAAGGCCACAAGGCCGGACGCATCCAGCCTTATTACCAGATCGAGAAACTGACCAATCTTGATGCCCTGCCCCCATTCGGATGGAAGCTGAGTTGTTTCCCGGTGAAGATCGAACGAGCCAGCGCAGGGTGGATCCGCGCTGTGGCCTTGATCGACTAGAGGTTCCGGCTTGCGAGCAAATAAAGCGTCCAACCGCTCAACACCGCCAGCGTCAGCCAGGTGATGATGACCCCCAGAGAACGGGGCAATGGCGGTTTGGTGCTCATGGGCAAATACAGCCCCCAGATATGCAGCACGCGTCCAAAAAGGAATATTGCGCCAATGGCCATCAGGCCCAAATGCCAAGCATGGCTGAGTTCAAGGAAAGCCAGCAGCAGGATCACGATAGGCGCATGTTCGGCAAGGTTGCCATGGCTGCGGCTGGCGCTGATCAGTTTAGCGTCACCAGCGTCTCCGAATGCAGCTTGCGCGCGCATCCTCTGACGAACGGTGTCAATCGCGGTGAAGAGCAGCAATAGAGCGCAGACGGCGGCGACAAATGCTGTAACCGGAACGGGCATGTAAACATCTCCCCCAGAAAAGAGTTATAGTTTAGCCGCTTATCGTCGGATCGCCAATCGCGGAAATGACTGGCAAGTTCGGTGCAAAGCGATATTGCAAGGGAAAGAATGATACTCGGGGGAGTTAGCGCATGAGCATATCCGAAGCGACACCAGAGATGGACGCCACGCCGGTCGATCGCGGACCGGATGACCGCGCGTTTCTGGGACATCCTAAAGGACTCGGATACCTGTCATTCGTCGAGGGCTGTGAACGCTTCTCCTATTACTCCATGCAAACACTGCTCGTGCTCTACATGGTCAAATATCTGTTGCTCCCCGAAAATATGGGCAATGTGATTGGCCTCTCCTTTCTGCAAAACAGCTATTATGGTGGGCTCGAAGGACAGCCTTTGGCCTCGGCGATTTTCGGAGATTACACCGCGCTGGTTTACCTGACCCCGATTTTGGGCGGAATAATCGCAGACCGATGGCTGGGGCGTCGCGCTACCCTGATCTGGGGGGCGCTAATCATGGCCCTCGGCCATTTCCTGATGGCGTTCGAAGGCACCTTCCTGTTTGCACTGCTCGCACTCGTCGTCGGCGTAGGTCTCTTCAAAGGCAATATCGCGAGCCAGGTGGGCGAGCTGTATGATGACAAGGATCTCCGCCGGGCGATGGCGTTCCAGATTTTCTACATCGCCATCAATGTCAGCGTCATCGCGGCGCCGTTGGTATCGGGCACGCTGGGTGAAAAGGTAGGCTGGCACTGGGGCTTTGGCACTGCGGGCATTGTGATGGTTGCGGGCCTTTTCATCTACCTGGCTGCCGGGCCATGGCTACCTGCTGATAACAAACCAGCCAAAGGGGAAAAGGCCGCCTCGGTTCCGATGAGCCAAAAGGATTGGTTGCGTGTGTTGGCACTCGTCCTGCTCGTGCCGGTTCTCGCGGTTTCACTTCTCACCAACCAGGAAATCTTCAACGCCTATCTCGTTTGGGCCGACGAACATTTTGCGCTGACTTTCATGGGAGAGACGCTTCCGACCAGTTGGATGATCACCGTCGATGCAACGCTCAGCTTTTCAATGCTGGTTGCCGTTGCCGCTTTCTACAAATGGTATGGCACGAAGTGGAAAGAGCCCGATGAGCTGGGCAAGATGGTAATTGGTAGCTTTTTCACCATTGGTGGCGGGCTGTGCCTGTATATCGCCGCTGTAACGCAGGGCGATGGCAAGATCGGATTGTTCTGGCCGCTAATGTTCCACCTGCTTAACAGCATCGGTTTTTCGCACATCCTGCCTGTCAGCCTGGCGCTGTTCACCAAATTGGCACCCAAGGCAATCAACGCAACGATTATCGGGATTTACTATCTCGCCTTTTTCGCAGCCAACAAGATCGTAGGCACTATTGGCGGATGGTATTCGACGATGGATACGCCCACATTCTGGTTGGTCCATGTGGCGAGCGCAGCTGTCGGCCTTGTGGCTTTCGCCTTCTTCAAATTCGTGCTGGCGAAGCGTCTGATGGGCGACACCCAAACGGCCTGATTAATCGCTTTCCGCTTCAGCTTGCCTTTAAAGCACTGAAGCGGATGCTCGCTGAAAAGGTTTCACCGGGAGCAACAACAGGCATATCGCCTTGGTCTCTGTTCACAGAATCCGTGCGATGCGCCACGGGTTCAAAGCAGAAAAATGTCTGACCTTGCGGTACATAAAGCTGCGCGTGCGGCAAGTCCGACTCTATATCCAGGCCAAGGGCTCTACCCGCCCATGAAATCTCAGCCTCGCCATGCCAGTCGGTGTAGAGATTGTCGAAAGGCTGCTCACCAACAGGCCGGGCGAGCGCAAAATTGCGGGGGCCTTCAACTGCAGTTTCGGACACCGGCAAATCGTCATTACCATTTTCGCAAAAGCCGGAAGCCGTAAACTGCAAGCTGGCCCCTGCGCTGTCGAAATAGGGATGGTGTCCGAATGAAAGCGGCACGGCTTCGTCTGCCAGATTTCGGGCTAACAAATCCAACGTAAGACTATCAGGCCCTAGCTTGAACCGCTGCTCAGCCAAAAATGGCCAAGGCCAATCGGCATCGCCAACATGCGAATATCGTAGCACGGCAAAATCCGCTTCGCTCTCGACGACATCCCAACCATGCAACCAACCCACGCCATGGATGGAATGCGGCATTGCTATCGGATGTGGTTGCAGTCGTATTTGCCGGCCATTCCATTCGAACCGACCATTCATAATGCGGTTTGAATAGGGTACCAGCGGATAGGATGCGGCCTGCAAGGGATCGCCTTGAGACGTCGCTGCCCGCAACATGTACTGGCCGGCAACACGCCAGCTTCCAATGCTTCCACCTGCAAGAGGCAACAGGCTGCACGCGCTGTCACCCCTTGCGAGTTGGAGTATCATTCCATTTCCAGGATGATCGCATCAACCGCCAGGCTGTCTCCCGCCTTGGCATTGACCGATTTGACCACACCGGATTTTTCGGCGCGCAGGATATTCTCCATCTTCATCGCCTCGACAATCGCCAGCGGTTGCCCTGCCTCCACCTTGTCGCCGACATCGACATGCACGGCAGTAATCAGGCCCGGCATCGGGCAGATCAGGAACTTGGAGAGATCTGGCGGGATCTTTTCGATCATGTGCGCCGATAGCGGTGCAATGTGCGCAGGCAAGCAGACCACGCTGTGGCTCGCTCCACGCGTCGTCATCTTGAAACCGGACCCGGATTTGCTCACCTTGACTGCCAGGCTTTCACCATTGGCAATGGCATGCACCATCCGCGCGCCGGGGGTGTAATCGGTCTGCAGTTCCATCTTTTGGCCATCGACCGTGACTTGGCCATTGTGGACGATCACGTCATGCTTCTGCTTGTCGACCGAAACCTGCCAATGGCGGATAGCGGCGAGATTATCGCCCAATTGGCCATCGATGTAGCGCGCACGTTCCGAATTGCTGGTCGCTACAACGCCCCCAATCGCGCACAATTTGCGGATCAGGTCTTCCGAAGCAGGCGCGCCCGCAAAACCATCGGGATATTCCTCGGCAATGAAGCCTGTGGTCAGCTCGCCCGAGCGGAAACGAGGATGCTGCATGATTGCGGAGACGAAATCGATATTGTGGCCGAGGCCTTCAAGTTCAAAGCGGTCAAGCGCCGCGACCTGCTTGTCCGCCGCTTCGTCACGGGTCTTGCCCCAGGTGATCAGCTTGGCGATCATCGGGTCGTAGAACATGCTGACTTCGCCGCCATCGGCAACGCCATCATCGACGCGCACGCCATCAACGCCGCGAATATCCCCTGCCCAGCCTGGCACCGGCGGGTTGTAGCGCACGATACGGCCCGTCGACGGTAGGAAGCCGCGATAGGGATCTTCGGCATAAACGCGGTTCTCGATCGCCCAACCATCGATCTTGATGTCATCCTGCGACATGGCGAGCTTCTCGCCATAGGCAACGCGGATCATCTGTTCGACCAGGTCGATGCCGGTGATGCATTCGGTAACCGGATGCTCCACCTGAA
>JALREL010000216.1 GCA_023262005.1 Sphingorhabdus sp.
ATGGGGCATGTACGCAACTACACCATGGGTGACGTCCTCGCGCGCTACAAGGCGATGACCGGCCATGCAGTGCTGCATCCGATGGGGTGGGATAGCTTTGGCATGCCGGCCGAAAATGCCGCGATGGAAAAGAAGGTTCATCCCGGTGCCTGGACGCGCTCGAACATCGAGGCGATGAAGAAGCAGCTCAAGCGCCTTGGCCTTGCCATCGACTGGAGCCGCGAGCTTTCGACCTGCGAACCCGAATATTACGGCCATGAACAGGCGCTGTTCCTCGATTTCTACAAGGCAGGTCTCGTCTATCGCAAGGAAAGCGAGGTCAACTGGGACCCCGTTGATATGACGGTGCTGGCGAACGAGCAGGTGATCGACGGCCGTGGTTGGCGCTCAGGCGCGCTCGTTGAACGCAAGAAGCTGAACCAGTGGTTTTTGAAGATCACCGATTTTGCCGAGGAACTGCTCGAGGGTTTGGAAAGCCTCGACAAATGGCCCGACAAGGTGCGGCTGATGCAGGAAAACTGGATCGGCAAGTCCAAAGGGTTGAAGCTGACCTTTAACCTGACGGGCACTCATGATGGAATCGATGTGTTCACCACGCGTCCTGATACGCTGTATGGCGCAAGCTTTGTCGCGATTGCGGCCGACCATCCGCTGGCGCAATCGCTCGCCGAAAATGCCCCGGCGCTGCAGGATTTCATCGCCGAGTGCAAACGCGGCGGGACGACCGCAGCCGAACTCGAAACCGCCGAAAAAATGGGCTTCAATACCAATTTGACGGTCGAACATCCGCTCGACCCTAGCTGGCACCTGCCGGTCTATGTCGCCAATTTCGTGCTGATGGATTATGGCACCGGCGCCGTTTTCGGCTGCCCCGCGCATGACCAGCGTGACCTTGATTTTGCCCGCAAGTACAAGCTGCCAGTCCGCCGCGTGGTGGCGGAAGGCGATGTCACCGACAGCGAATTCGACGGCGATGTTGCTTACACCGGCCCCGGACGGATCGTGAATTCGGACTGGATGGACGGCATGGGTGTCGACGAGGCCAAGGCCGCCATCATCGCCAAAGCCGAGCAAGAGGGTTGGGGCGAGGGGCAAACACAATATCGCCTGCGCGACTGGGGCGTTAGCCGCCAGCGTTATTGGGGCACGCCCATTCCGATCATCCATTGCGAATTTTGCGGCGTCCTGCCGGTACCGCGTAACGAGTTGCCGGTAAAACTGCCCGAGGATGTCAGTTTCGACATTCATGGCAACCCACTCGACCGCCACCCGACATGGAAGCATGTGAAGTGCCCCAATTGCCAGGAACCGGCGGTGCGCGAGACTGATACGCTCGATACCTTTGCCGATTCGAGCTGGTATTTCATCCGCTTCGCCTCGCAACCGGACGACAAGCCGTTCGACAAGGAAGAAGCCGAAGCATGGCTTCCGGTCGGGCAGTACATAGGCGGGATCGAACATGCGATCCTGCACCTGCTCTATGCCCGCTTCTGGACGCGCGCCCTGCAAAAAGTCGGCAAGCTTGATTTTGCAGAGCCCTTTGCAGCGCTGTTCACCCAAGGGATGGTCACACACGAGACTTATCAGATAAATCGTCCGCCTACCGAGGAAGAGAAAAGAGTATTCGGTTGGACAGATGATGCTGCAACGGAATCTGTTACCGAGTGGCTGTCTCCTGAACAGATCGAACGGCACGGAGACCGCGTTGTTGAGGTCGGTACTGGTCGAGCCGTGAAGGTAGGTCGCATCGAAAAGATGTCGAAATCGAAGAAGAATGTCGTCGATCCCGATCCAATGTTCGACCAATATGGTGCCGATGCCGTACGCTGGTTCATGCTGTCGGACAGCCCGCCCGAGCGTGATCTCGAGTGGTCTGAAAGCGGGATTGAGGGCACATGGCGATTTGTAAACCGCGTCTGGCGCCTGGTTGACGGGCTGGAAGCCGCCGAGGGTGAAGACAAGGCGCTCGACAAGAGCCTGCATCGCGCCATTGCAGGCATCGCCGCCGATATCGAAGCGCTGCACTTCAACAAGGCGGTCGCCAAGGTGCACGGCCTGGTCAACGATATCGAAAAGGCCGCGCCCTCTGCTTCTCGCGCAGCGGCGATCCGCACCTTGCCGCTGCTCGTCGCGCCGATGTTACCGCATCTGGCCGAAGAGGCTTGGGTCGCATTGGGCAATGATGGCCTGATCGCAGGCCAGCCTTGGCCCAGCCATGATCCCGCGCTGCTGATCGACGATGAAGTGACCATCGCGGTGCAGGTGATGGGCAAGCTGCGCGATACGCTGACTGTGGCCAAGGGCTCGTCCAAGGATGCGCTTGAAGCGCTTGCGCTGGCGAGCGAGAAGGTGCAGCGTGCAATGGATGGCGCAAGCCCCAAAAAAATCATCGTCGTACCCGACCGGTTGGTGAACATCGTCATATGATGCGACTGCTGCCCTTGTTCCTTGCTTCGCTGCTGCTGTCGGCTTGCGGCCTGACGCCGCTCTACAGCGGCGGATCGCAGGGGCAGGTGTCGGCTTTACTCGGCTCGGTCGCGGTTGATCCGATTGAGGGCAAAAATGGCTGGCTGATGCGCAACGCGCTCAATGACCGGCTCGGTGCCGGTGCAGAAAGCGGCGTGCGCTATCGGCTGGTGGTCAAGCTGGATGACCAGATCGAAGGATTTGGCGTACGCGCGGACGATACCGTGACGCGGGAACGGCGGACGTTGCGAGCGCGCTACCAACTGGTTGATCTGGAAAGCAACAAGACGCTGCTCGATGCAACCGCCGGGTCGGATGCCGGTATCGATGTCGTCAGCTCCGAATATGCGACGATCGCCGCGGAAAACACCGCACTTGAAAACCTGACCCAAAAGGTTGCCGAGCAGATTGTTACACGGCTTTCGCTCTACGCGCAGTCCGCGAAGTAAATGACCGCAAGATGAGCGGCAAACTCAGCGAAAAGGATTTCATCGCTTCAATCGAATCCCGGCCGGATATCCGGCTGTTTTTCGTTTTCGGGCAGGATGAATCGGCGGCGGCGTCTATCGCCAGCGCTCTCGTGGCGAAGTTGGGCAGCGATAGCGAAGCAATCGAGATTGATAGCGCCAAGCTGCGCGGTGATCCGGCGTTGCTGGCGGACGAAGCGGCTTCACAGTCGCTTTTTGGCGGCGCCCGGCACATACGCCTGCACTTCGCGCGGGAAGAGGGTGTTGATGCCATCGCCAACCTCTTGTCAGCGGAGCAGGCAGGGAACCCCGTAATTGCCACGGCAGGCGACCTTAAGAAGACCAGCAAGCTGCGCAACCTCATCGAAGGTTCGCCCCGCGCGTTGAGCTATATTTGCTATCCGCCCAGCGAGGCTGAAGCGATCGATCAGGCGGTGGCCGCTGCGAGTGCGGTGGGCCTGCGTATAGACCGCACGCTTGCGGCCCAGATCGTGCGTTATACCGGGCAGGACAGGCGGCTGGTTGCGATGGAGCTGGAAAAACTGTCGCTTTATTATGATTCCGCGCCTGATCGGATCGTCACGGTTGAACCGCAGGCTTTATCTGCGCTTGCTGCCGAAACCGCGGAGGAAGATATCAACGCTCTGGTCAACCAGGTGCTCAATGGCGATACCAAGGCGCTTGGCCGCACGATTATCGAGGCGCGGGCGATTGGTATCGAAGCCATACGCATCATCCGGGCGTTGCAGCGGCGTGTGGCTATGCTGGCCGGCATGCGTGCCAAAGTAGAAGAAGGCGCGAACGCTGGAGCAGTTGTTCGCGCCAATCGGGCGATATTCTGGAAGGAACAGGAAGCGTTCAGCCGCCAGATTCAGCGTTGGACCGCGCAGCGACTGGCCGGACTTAACGGGTACCTATTGGAAGTTGAAGCAAAGCTGATGGCGACCGGCGCGGATTTAACCGAAACCCTGCTAGAGGAAGAACTGGTCCGTATAGCCCGGGCAGCAGCGCGCAGCCGCTGAGCGTTTATTCATATTCTGCAGTAATCGGTATCCGGCCACGAAACTGGCCCGAAACATTCCCCTTGATCAAAAGATTGCCGCCAAAGGCAAACTCGAGCCGGCCATAAATGTCGAGGCGCGGCGCAGGGGAGAGGTTTGTGCGCAAGCCAACAATCTCCACCGATCCGCCGGTCGCGCTGGATAGTTTGATCGTCGACGGCATCTCGATGCGGATCGCACGACCTGGCTCGCCGGTAATCACGGCGCTTCCGGCAAAGGGTGATCCGCCCAGATCGACAATATTGCCGCTGACGGTGCGTGTCCCGCTGTTGGGATCGATCGCTATGCTGCCGCCATTGGCACCGGTAGCGGTCGCGCGGCTGAAATCGAGCGAACTGCGAATTTCGATGTTGAGAGGGCGAGCCTTGGTATCGCCTTGCCGGGCAAAAGGATCAGAACCGAATGCCTGCGCGCCAAGCTGTTGCGGCGCAAGCAAGGCAGCGCAAAGCAGGAAAGGCAAGATTAGGTCTCGATACATCTCAGGTAGATTTTGGCTGATTATGGTTAAATTCCAATGAAAATCGGGCTGCAGGTCGCTCTTGACCCGTGGGCAATCAAGGCACACATTCCGGACATGGAAAAACTGGAACTCAGCGAAGAAGAATGGCGCGCACGCCTTTCACCCGTCCAATATCATGTCTTGCGCGAAGCGGGCACCGAACGGGCATTCAGTGGGGAACTCAATCTCGAAAAGCGCGACGGCGATTTCCTGTGTGGGGGTTGCGGCACGCTGCTCTTCAAATCGAACACCAAATATGACAGCGGATCCGGCTGGCCCAGCTTTACAGAGCCTGCCGCGCCCGATGTGATTGCCGAATATCGCGATACGTCGCACGGAATGATCCGCATCGAGGTGCGCTGTGCCAAATGCGACGGGCATCTGGGCCATGTTTTTCCTGACGGTCCAGGACCCAATGGCCTGCGCTATTGCATCAACAGCGTCTCGCTCGATTTCCAGCCTGATTGAGTTTCCCGGCTTGTCGGATTCCCGGCAAACCGGTAACAGGTCCGCCAATGGCAAAAGCTGGAAATAAGGCAGCGGAAGGGTCGCGGTTCAAACGCTGGGCCGTCAGTTCGCTCAAAATCGGAACACTCGTCGCCCTGATAGGGTTGATGGTGATTGGCATTTTCGTCGTGATCGCGCGCGGCGAGATTGAAAGTTTCGAGGATCTGAAGGCATCACCCAATGGGCAGATGATCCGTGTCCGCGCCGCAGACGGCACCGTTATCCAGACTTTGGGTCCCAGTTTTGGGCGCTGGATACCGATTGACGAGATTCCGCACGAAATGAAGGATGCGATGGTCGCGGTGGAGGATCGCCGCTTCTATTACCATCCCGGCATTGATCCCTATGGTTTGACGCGTGCAGTTGTCGTCAGCCTGACCGATGGTGGCGGGTTGCGCGCAACCTCGACCATCACCCAGCAATTGGCGCGCAACGTCTATCTGAACAACAACCGCGATATCGGCCGCAAGCTACGCGAAATGATCCTCGCCATGGCGATGGAGACCAAGTTCAGCAAGGAACAGATACTCGAGCTGTATCTCAACAAGGTCTATTTCGGCGGCGGCGCTTATGGTGTCGATGCCGCAAGCCGCCGTTTCTTCGATCATGGCGCAGAAGACATTACGCTGGCCGAGGCTACCATCATCGCAGGCCTCGTAAAGGCGCCTTCGCGCTATTCACCGACGGCAGACGCGCAGGCGGCGATCGGCCGCGCCGGCGTGGTGCTCGAAGTTATGCAGGATGCCGGGATGATCACGCCCGAAGAGGCGGCGTCGGTCGAACCAGCAAAGGTGCGCATGGCACCCGAGCCGAAGCAGGATAGCGTCCGCTACTTCACCGATTGGGCGCTGCCGCAACTCGATAATTTGATGGATGAAACCGAAAAGCCGATCGACGTCTGGACTACGCTCGATCTTGGGATGCAGCGCGCGGCAACCGATGCCATCCGCAACGGTGTACCGCGCGGTGCACAGGGTGCGCTGGTATCGATCGATCGCGACGGGGCAGTCCGCGCTATGGTCGGTGGCACCGACTATGCGACCAGCAATTATAACCGCGCGGTAACTGCATTGCGCCAGCCAGGCTCGGCCTGGAAGGTATTCGTCTACCTCGCCGCGCTCGAAGCCGGCTATCGCCCCGAAGACAAGGTGGTTGATGAAGCGGTGACGATCGGCGGATGGTCGCCGCGCAACAGCAGCGGTACCTATTCGGGCGAGATCACCCTGCGCACGGCCTTTGCTTATTCGAAGAATACGGTTGCCGCGAAACTGGGTGAGGAAATCGGCACCAGCAGCGTTGCCAGCATGGCGCGCCGTTTTGGCATCACTACGCCCATCTCGACCACGCCCGCCATGGTCCTTGGTTCGTCAGACACCCGTGTTCTCGACATGACGCGTGCCTTCGCCTCAATCGCCGCGCGCGGCAAAAGCGTGACGCCCTATGCCATCAGCAAGGTGACCACGATTGACGGTGACGTGATCTACCAGCATCGCCCGCCGCGCCAGATCCAGCTGGTTGAAGATTATGTCGCGGGTGCGATGACCGATCTGATGCAGAGCGCCGTTGCCACGGGCACAGGCCGCGCAGCCTCTATTGGTCGCCCTGTGGCTGGCAAAACCGGCACCACCAGCAGCAACAAGGATGGCTGGTTCCTTGGCTTCTCCTCCGGCCTAACAACTGGGGTATGGATGGGCCGCGATGATGCGCGCGCGGTCGGAAACCTGCAGGGCGGGACGGCGCCTGCTGCTGCCTGGGCCAATTTCATGCGGGTGGCGGTAGCCCGCCGCCCGGTCGAGAATTTCGATACCGATGTGACTTTCCCCGAACGTCTTGAGGATGAGGAAATGATGCTCGGCGAAGATGGCGAGGAAATGTTGGTCGACGAAAACGGAATGCCAATCGAGGGGATGCCGGGTGATGCGGGCGGCATTCCGCCCGAGATGATGGAGCCCGAGCCGCTCGATGAGGCCTGGATAGATGAAGCGCTTGGGCGAAGTGGACGCGACGGCGAAAATCGCGACCAACCGCCACCGCGCAACACCGGCCCCAAAACTGTCGTTGCGCCATCGCCGCGCCAGCAATAGCGGAAAAATTGGCCCCGGGGGGACTAACCGGGTTGATATTCGCGCAAAAGCGGCGCATATAAATCAGACTAATCCAATCCGATTATATGGAATCAGTCTGGAGCGCGCGATGCGGCTTTCGAACATGGCCGACTATGCTGTTGTTGTAATGGGTGCCGCTGCGCGCCATTGCGGTGGTGCGCGCACCTCTGCGACCGAACTGGCGAGCGAAACGGGAATCGCGCTTCCCACCGTGCAGAAACTGGTAAGCATCCTTGGCAAGGCCGGCCTGCTGCGTTCGGCGCGCGGCCTTGGCGGGGGCATCCAGCTCGCACGCCCGGCTGCGGCAATCACGCTGGCAGACATTATCGAGGCGGTCGAAGGCCCGATCGCGATGACCAACTGCACCAACGCCGCAAGTTGCAACTGCGCGATTGAGCCGGACTGCAACGTCAAGCCGCATTGGGCGGTGGTGAACCAGGCGGTGCGCGGCGCGCTCGCCGATGTGAAATTGACGAGCCTGGTGCAAGCATGACTGACGAAATCGAGATCAAGGACCGCGCAGCGCGCGAGGCTGCGGACAAGGTTGCCGATTATGAGCATGGCTGGTCAGCAGACATTGAGCAGGAATTCGCGCCCAAGGGGCTGAACGAAGATACCGTCCGCTTCATTTCAGCGAAAAAGAACGAACCCGAATGGATGCTCGAATGGCGGCTGAAGGCATTCCGCATGTGGCAGGAAATGACGCCGCCCGACTGGGCGAAGCTCAACGTCCCACCGATCGACTATCAGGACGCCTATTATTACGCCGAGCCGAAGGCGAAGAAGACGATCGCGTCACTCGACGAACTCGACCCCGAAATCCGCCGCACCTATGAGAAGCTGGGCATCCCGATCGAGGAGCAGAAGGTGCTCGCCGGGGTCGAGGGCGCGCGCAAGGTGGCGGTCGACGCGGTGTTCGACAGCGTCAGCGTCGCGACGACTTTCCG
>JALREL010000027.1 GCA_023262005.1 Sphingorhabdus sp.
TCACCCTTGGTCAGGTGATCACCCCCGGCCTGTTCAATCGCATGCTCAAGGATGTGGCCGATGAGGCGGAAAAGGCGCTGATCATGGAGGCCGTGCTGCGCAGCCAGACGCAGGCCTATTACACCCCGCAAAATGCAGGGCATTTTGGGCTGGCGTTAGGCAGCTATGCGCACTTTACCTCACCGATCCGCCGCTATGCCGACCTGATCGTACACCGTGCGCTGGTGAGCGCCTATGATCTGGAAATGCCCGCGCCAAAGGATGGGACGATAAAGCCGGTAACAGGGCTGTCGGCACGCGATTTCGAACGGCTTGACGTCACATCAGAGATGATCAGCCGCGCCGAACGCCGGGCTATGGAAGCGGAGCGCGAGACGACCGACCGCTATGTCGCTGCATTCCTTGCCACACAAATTGGTGAAATCATCGAGGCGCGTATAACCGGCGTCCAGAATTTCGGCTTTTTCGCGACAGTGGAGTCGATTGGCGGCGATGGTTTGGTGCCAGTCTCAACTTTAGGCGCCGAACGTTTCTTCTACGACGAAGCAAGCCAAACGCTGACCGGTGAAGATAGCGGGGATGAATATCGCCCCGGCATGCGCCTCAAATTACGGCTTGCAGAAGCCAACCCGGTTTCGGGGGCGCTGCGCTTTGAATTGCCGGAGGGCGGGAGCTATGCCCCGGCGCGGATGGAACGCCCCTCCGGCATGAAGCATAAGGGCAAGCATATGGCGGGTAAGCGGGGCAGGCCGTCCAATATCCGGCACCAAGGGCGTCGTAAGCGCTAACTCAATTCATCCAGCGCTTCGTCGGTAAGCGACCCGGGAATCACCATCACCGGACAACGAAGCGTGCCGGCATTGTTGCCAGTAAAGTGCGCGACCATCGGCCCGGGATTGCCCTGTGCGGCCGCGCCCAGCACCAAGGCGGCGATTTCCGGATGTTCGTCGAGCATTTCGCGAACAACCTCCACGCCCTCACCATCCCTGATCGTGATGCTGGGCTGGATGCCGAGTTCGTCGAAAATCGTACCTGCAGCGGTGGAGACCAGCTCCTCGGCTTTTTCGCGGTTTTCGGCTTCCATTGTCGCTTGCACACCGCCCCATGCGACGAAATCCGCGCGCTCGATAAGCGCCAATATGTGCAAACTGCCGCCCGTTTTTGCTGCGCGGCGCGCGGCGAAGCGCAACGCGAGGCGCGCTTCTTCGGTTTCATCAATCACAACCAGATAGGTGCGCATCGCCGTTTCCCCGCCGCGGCATTCATGTATTCGTATGAACCTGCGTCAAAACTGAACCCAGTGCAAGCGATAGCCGCTTGACGCTGGGGAAACCAAGCCCTTATGCCGCTGCGATTAATCCAGACCATAAACAGGATGCCCCGATGCCTATCGAGCTCAAAATGCCCGCCTTGTCCCCGACCATGGAGGAGGGCACGCTTGCCCGCTGGCTGGTGAAGGAAGGCGACAGCGTATCATCGGGTGATTTGCTCGCCGAGATTGAAACCGACAAGGCGACGATGGAGTTTGAGGCAGTCGACGAAGGCGTCATTTCGCAGATTTTGGTCGCCGAAGGCACCGACGGGGTCAAGGTCGGCACCGTGATCGCGATGATTCAGGGCGAGGATGAGGGCGCGGCACCTTCCAAAGCTGCACCGACACCACCAACGACAGCCAAAGCGGAAGCGCCGGTCGTAGCGCCTCCACCACTACCTGTCGCAGCTCCGGCACCAGCAGCCCCTGCCAAAGTTGCAGGCGATCGCATCAAGGCGAGCCCGCTCGCAAGGCGCATCGCCGCAGACAAGGGCGTCGAGCTGGCAGGACTAACTGGCACCGGCCCCAATGGCCGCATAGTCAAAGCCGATGTCGAAGGTGCGCAGCCTGGTGCTGCCATGCCGGCCCCCGCCGCATCTGCTGCAGCGCCCGCGACAATAGCAGCACCGGCCGCAGTACCTGATTTCGGTATCCCGCACGAAATCGTCAAGCTTAGCAACATGCGCAAGACGATCGCACGCCGCCTGACCCAATCGATGCAAGAGGCTCCCCATATCTACCTCACGGTCGATATCCGGCTCGATGCGTTGCTCAAACTTCGAGGTGAACTCAACGCCAGTCTCGAAAGCCGCGGGGTCAAGCTGTCGGTCAACGATATGTTGATCAAGGCGCTTGCGCTGGCACTGATTCAGGTGCCCAAATGCAACGTCTCCTTCGCTGGCGACAATATGCTGCAATATAGCCGCGCCGATATCAGCGTCGCGGTCTCAATCCCCACCGGTTTGATCACTCCGATCATCGTCGATGCGGCGAACAAATCTCTCTCGACCATCTCGACCGAAATGTCCGCACTCGCCGCCAAGGCAAAGGATGGCAAGCTGCAACCGCATGAATATCAGGGCGGAACCGCCTCGATCAGCAATATGGGCATGATGGGGATCAAGCATTTCACAGCCGTCATCAATCCGCCGCAGGCGATGATCATGGCGATCGGAGCGGGCGAAAAGCGTCCATATGTGGTCGATGATGCACTCTCGATCGCAACGGTAATGAGCGCCACTGGCAGCTTTGACCACCGCGCAATTGATGGCGCCGATGGAGCCGAACTGATGAAGGTGTTCAAGGAACTGGTGGAGAAACCGCTGGGGTTGGTGGCATAAAATGGCTGACAACTACGACCTTATCGTCCTCGGTTCCGGCCCCGGTGGCTATGTTGCCGCAATCCGTGCAGCCCAACTCGGCATTAAAACCGCAATTGTAGAGCGTGAAAATCTCGGGGGCATCTGCCTCAATTGGGGCTGCATTCCGACCAAGGCGTTGCTGCGCTCGGCGGAAATCTATCACTATATGCAGCATGCAGGGGCCTATGGGCTGACTGCGGCCAATATCAGCGCGGATATCGATGCGGTGGTCAAGCGTTCGCGCGGCGTTGCGAAGCAGCTCAACCAAGGCGTCACGCATCTGATGAAGAAGAACAAGATCACCGTCCATATGGGGGAGGGCAGGCTGACCGCTGCCAACACGCTGGTCGTCAAAAGCGACAAGGGCGAAGAAATGCTGACCGCGAAGAACATCATCATCGCGACCGGTGCCCGCGCGCGCGACCTGCCTTTTGCACCTGCCGATGGCAAACGCATCTGGACCTACCGCCACGCGATGACCCCGCCCGAAATGCCGAAGAAACTGCTGGTAATCGGCAGCGGCGCGATCGGTATCGAATTTGCCAGCTTCTACAACGATATGGGCGCCGAAGTGACCGTCGTCGAAATGATGGACCGCATTGTTCCCGTCGAGGACGCCGACGTATCGACCTTCCTCGAAAAGGCACTGAAGAAACAGGGCATGACCATCCTGACTGGGGCAGGGGTACAGTCACTGAAGGCCAGCGCCAGCGGCGTCGCCGCCGAAATCAAGGACAAGGATGGCAAGGTCGCCAAGAGCGAATTCACCCACTGCATCGTCGCCATCGGCATCGTTCCCAATACCGAGAATATAGGGTTGGAGGCGATCGGCGTCGAAACCGAACGCGGACATATCAAGACCGATCCGATGTGCCGCACCAATGTACCCGGCCTGTGGGCCATCGGTGACGTCACGGCGCCACCCTGGCTCGCACACAAGGCGAGCCATGAGGGCGTGATTGCGGCCGAAGCTATTGCAGGCGGCCATCCGCACGCAATGGACCCGAAGAACATCCCTGGCTGCACTTATTGCCACCCGCAGGTAGCCAGCGTTGGCTTGACCGAGGCGAAGGCCAAGGAAGCGGGCTATGAGGTGAAGGTCGGCAATTTCCCCTTCATCGGCAACGGCAAGGCCATTGCGCTGGGTGAGGCCGAAGGCTTCATCAAGACCGTATTCGACGCCAAGACCGGCGAGCTGCTCGGCGCGCATATGGTGGGCGCCGAGGTCACCGAGCTGATCCAGGGCTATACCATTGGCAAGACCGCCGAACTGGTCGAGGCCGATTTCATGCACACCGTCTTCCCGCATCCGACGCTTTCCGAAATGATGCATGAGAGCGTGCTTGGGGCCTATGGGAAGGCGTTGCACATTTGATGCGAG
>JALREL010000040.1 GCA_023262005.1 Sphingorhabdus sp.
ATGATAAAATTCCCTTCCACTTGTATCCGACGGTAGCGGGCTTTGCCGCACCGTCAATTCCCTAAAATTTTGCCCGAAGGCCGAAATGCGCGTTGCGGCCATAGGCTTTGTAACCGGCAACCGTCTGGTATTCGGTGTCGAACAGGTTCTCGACCCGGCCGTAAAGTTCCAGTTTTTCCGTCACAGGGATGGCAGCTCGCACTGATGCAATTGCAAATCCATCAATGCGCGTGCTTCCGCCGAAACCATCTCGGCTATCGCTGACGATGCGCAAGGACGCGCCCAGTTTGACCGCATCAAATGCATTCCAGTCCATGGCCACATTGAGGCTGTGCACCGGCCGACGGAGGAGCCGGCTGTAGTCGGCGACATTTTCCTGCCGCCCTTCGCTGTCGGTATAGCTGTAATTGGCGGAAAGCGTCAGCCGGTCACTGGGTCGCAACTCGATTTCGGCCTCGACACCCTTGGCGCGCGAACGGGCGATGTTGTTGTAGCGATAAGCCGATAGGTCAAAGTCGATCTGGTTGACTGTGCGGCGTTGCCAACCCGTGAGGGCGAAGCGCAACCTGCGATCGAGCAGCCATTGCTCCACACCGATTTCATAGCTTTTGGCTTCTTCAGGCTGCAGGCCTGCATCACCATAAAAGCTGAAAAGCTGGTACAGGGTAGGGGCCTTGAAGCCTTCGGCATAGGCGGCGCGCACGACTGTATGTGTGCCTGCCCGCCATGCGGCATTGGCGCTGAAGGTCGCTTTACTGCCATAGGTCTTATGATCGTCCAGTCGCGCACCGCCCGTGAGTGTAAGATTTGCGATGGGTTCAGCCACCAACTGGATGTATCCGCCACTGATGTGCGATTTTGCAGTCAGGAAACCGTCGTCAAATTTGGTGCGTTCATGCTCTGCGCCAAACAATGTGCGCAGCGCAGGTGAAATTTCCCAATCGCCGCGATATTCGAAACGCGTCGCCTTCCCGCGCGAGAAAAAGGCAGGAGCATCGCTTCCCGGCGCATCAAAGCTGTCGCGGTCGATATCGTTGATGGTCGCTGACAAGCGATGCGCCACGTTGCCAGTCTGGAGGCGCAGCCCTGCATAGCCGGCCAATTGCCGTGCCGTTGAATATTCAGCCGTGTCGGTGAGTTCGTAATTGGGCGGCGGGAAACCATCGAGTTCGGATCGGCTATCGGCATAATAACCGCGAAGGTCGATGGTTGCCGCAGGTGAAAGATCATATTCGACGCGGCCATTGGCGGCATATTGCCGATAACCATCGGCCTCGCTGCCGTTGGCCGCAGCGGAAATGCCCTCGTCGCTGAAATAGCCACCGCCAAGGCTCGCGCGGAGGGCACCAGCGCCATAATTCGCATGGCCAACGGCCGCGAACCGCTCGTTTGCGCCATATTCGATACGGCCACCCGCGCCGATACCTTCATCCGGCAGGCGCGTGGTGATGTTGACGATTCCACCGATTGCCTGGCTGCCCCATGGCACGGAATTGGCACCGCGCAGGATTTCGATGCTCTCGATATTTCCGGTGAGGAGGTTGGCGAAATCAAATCCACCACCTGGGGCTGAAGGATCGTTGATCTTAACACCGTCGAGCAGGGCCAGCGTTTGCTCGCCCTCTGCCCCCCGAATGCGAACGGCCGAAAAACCGCCAATCGGCCCGGTCTGGGTCGCAGTTACGCCTACGGTGGTGGCGAGCAGTTGATCGACAGTCGACAGGCTCAGTCGTTCGATTGTTTCGTCGTCGATTTTTGTGATGGCGAGGCCAACACGGTCGTCAGAAGTTTCCGCGCCGGTGGCTGTCACCACGATTTCAAAATTTTCGTCACCATCTTGCGCCAAAGCCGCAGACGGCAGGATCGCCAATGCGGCGACCGCATATTTGAAAACTGTCATGAACTTCTCCTTCGCATGACGTTGCACTCAAATGCCGTCACACGAAGGAAATCCCCCGATCGACCGTGTTTTCCCGCACGGGCGAAGGACTGGCCGCAACAGGCAGGTCTCCTGGCTCCCGGGTCTTCGCTCGGCCCGACCTTCCCGTTTGCACAGTGGTCATTCTGGGCTTCGCTCGCCGGTCACAGTTGCGGGTACAGCGCCGGATTGCCACCGGCTTCCCTTTTCACCCCGGTTTCCCGAGGCACCTGTTACGAGGTGGGCGGATAGGGCGACGCAATCGCTCTGTCAATAGAGCCTATTTCTCGACGCCTTTTACTTTCCCCCATTGGCGCGCCGCAGTGTAGCCCAGATAGCCGGTGCCAAAAAGTGCGTAGAGCGGCTCCGGCAAGCCATTGAGGTAGGCGTTCATCCCTGCGGCGATGTCGAGCGCGGCTTGTGGCCGGAATGCGGCGATCAGGCCCATCGGCAGCGACCAGAGAATGATGGCGTACATCACATAGAGGAAAGAAGGGCGCGCGCGGCTTGTCCATGGATCGGGCGATTGCGCCTCTGCCAATATGGCCGATAGCTGCGTGCGCAACGTTTCCAGTTCCTGGCTACCTTGCAACTTGATGAGTTCGATCTTGGCCGCGTCGCGCGCCTTGGGGTCGGGTATCAACTTGTCGATCAGCGCCGCAATGGGACCGATAAGCGTTTCGATAATCGCCATTATGCGTCCTTTCAGATAATCGTTGGCGGTGGATGCTTCAGCCGATCCGGTTCGCCAGCCAGCCATAGACAAAGGCTTCCTGTGATAGCCGCGCCTCCGCGATGCTGATGTAATGCGCGCCTTGCAGCGCCTCGATTGCCTTTAGGAGGACAGTCTCTCCTGCCTTTCCGCGTCGGTTGAGAAACGCTTGCAAGGCGTGCAGGGTGCGCGGCCCGATCCGCCGGTCGATGGCAAGATCCGGATAATCACGTCCCTCGCGATTGAGCGCGTTCAATGCCCGCTGCAGGAAGGCGACTGCTGTTCCTGTGCCCATGTTCACGCCGGTATCGAAAAGTTCGGCGGCCAGCATGGGTGTGACGGCGCCTACTTCGTCGAACCGGGGTTTGAACCAATATAGCCTTTTATAGATCGCAGCCGCATCGCAGCGGGGAAGGGCGCGCATGTCGCCGACATAGCCCTGCCGTCGGGCAACAGCCTCGGTTATTCCCCACTTTGTCGCACCACCTCGATCCGCCGGATGGTTCGCATATCCGCCCTCGCGTTCGATTACGTCGTCAATCAGATCGTCAATGTTGGCCATAGTTCGTTTACGTCCCTTCATCATTCGAATCGAAATAACCAAATAGGAACAATGTAGGACAGATATTTTTCCAATTACCGAGATGCAGGTGTTTTCCGGTAATGCGGATTTTTTTTAATCGCGCGATTAAATCTTGTTGCCCGATAGACTGAATGGCGTAATGAAGAATCGATAAAGCCGCAGGGCGAATTAGGAGAGGCACGCAGATGAATTTCGATTTTTCCGACGAGCAACTGGCGTTGAAGGATGAGGCGCGCAAATTCCTTGCCGCCAAATGCCCGCCCGATCGCGTCCGCAAATTGATGGACGAGGATAGCCCAGGCTTTGATCCCGAACTTTGGGCGCAGGTCGCAGAACAGGGCTGGCTGGGTGCCGCAATTCCGGAAGAGCATGGCGGCCTTGGTCTTGGGTATCTGGAATTGTGCTGCATCGCCGAGGAACTGGGCCGCGCGGTTGCGCCGGTGCCCTTCGCCTCGACCGTCTATTTCTTCGCTGAAGCATTGCTACGTGCCGGCACGGCCGAGCAGAAGGCGAAATATCTGCCGCAGGTTGTTACCGGTGAAATCATCGGCACGATCGCCAGCGCCGAACAGGCTGGTCCGGTGTCAGCCGCCAATATCAATGCAGAAGTTTCCGGCGGCAAGTTGAACGGTGTGAAAATGCCTGTCACCGATGGCGTGGTCGCGCACCATGCAGTCGTGCTGGCGAAAGAGGGCGGTAAGCCCACTTTGTATATTGTCGATCTGAACGGTCCGGGTGTCAGCCGCGAAGCGGTCAACACTATCGATCGTTCACGCGAAGCCGCCCGCGTCGAATTCAAGGATGCCCCGGTCGAGCGTCTTGGCGAAGTAGGTGATGGCCTCGCACTCTTTGAAGCGATCAATGACCGTGCTGCGGTGTTGATTTCGTTTGAACAGGTCGGCGGCGCAGACATGTGCCTCGAAATGGCGAAAAACTATGCGCTCGATCGCTTTGCCTTCGGTCGCCAGATCGGCGGTTACCAGGCGATCAAGCATCGCCTTGCCGATATGTATGCGAAGAATGTGCTTGCGCGCGGTAATGCCTATTATGGCGCATGGGCGCTCAACAGCGATGCTCCTGAATTGCCGATTGCGGCAGCAGGCGCGCGCATCTCCGCATCCGACGCCTATTGGTTTGCAGCCCGCGAAAATGTGCAGGTGCACGGCGGCATGGGCTTCACATGGGAAGTCGATTGTCACCTTCATTATCGCCGTAGCCGTCAGCTTGGCCTTGTTGCCGGTTCGGCGCGTAGCTGGAAACACCGGCTGGTGACCATGCTTGAACGCCGCAACGCGGCCTGAATTTTAGAGGAGAGCAGAAATGGATTTCAACGACACTCCCGAAGAAGCCGAATATCGCGCCAAGGTTCGCGCGTGGCTCGAAGAAAATGCGCCGCGCGGCGTCAAAGGCGCATCGCTCGGTGACGAGGATGAAAGCCAGATGGATGCCTGCAAAGCATGGCAGGCAAAGAAAGCGGCTGCCGGCTATGCGCAGATCCGTTGGCCCAAGGAATGGGGCGGCGGTGGCGGCACCACCATCCAGAGCGTGATCTTCGCACAGGAAGAATCGCGCATGGGTGTGCAACTTGGCGGACCGTTCGCGATCGGCCTAGGCATGTGCATCCCCACCGTGATGGCGACCGCTGATGACGAAACCAAGAAGCGCTTCGTTGGCCCCGCCGTGCGCGGCGAAACCATCTGGTGCCAGCTCTTCTCAGAGCCCGCAGGTGGTTCAGACGTCGCTGCCATCCGCACGCGTGCAATCAAGGATGAAAGCAGCGTCGATGAGAATGGTGATTTCGATTGGGTCATCAATGGCCAGAAAATCTGGACCTCGGGCGCGCATTATGCCGATTATGGCATCGTCCTTGTCCGCACCGATCCCGATGCGGTGAAGCATAAGGGCCTCACCATGTTCTGGATCGACATGAAATCGCCCGGGATTGAGTGCAAGAACATCCACCAGATGTCGGGTGCACGCGGTTTCAACGAAGTCTTCTTTACCGACGTTCGTGTGAAGGACAGCCAGCGCCTCGGTGCGTTGAACGACGGCTGGAATGTCTCGATCATCACCTTGATGAACGAGCGAGCTTCGGTCGGTGGTGGTGGCGGTGCGCGCGGGGGCGGTGCCCTCAAGGCGTTGCAGGTCGCGCAGAAAATCCGCGACGAAAATGGCGATCCGCTGTCGAACAACACCACCGTGCGTGAAAAGATCGCCGAACATTATGTTCGCGCCGAAGGTCTCCGCTTCACCGGCATGCGCTCGCTGACCGCATTATCGCAGGGCAAGACCCCGGGACCGGAACAGTCGGTTTCAAAGCTGGTACAGGCATCCGCGATGCAGGATCTGGCCGATTTCATGGTCGATCTACAGGATCAGGCCGGCATCATTCGCGATCCGGCGCATGCGGTTGAAAATGCCGACTTCCAGGAAATGTTCCTCGGCACGCCGGGCGGTCGTATCGCTGGTGGTACCGACGAAATTCTTCGCAACATCATCGCGGAACGTGTGCTTGGCCTACCGGGTGAAATCCGGGTGGACAAGAACATTCCGTTCAAAGACCTGCCCACCGGGCGCTGAGGAGGATTAACCGATGACGTTCCCACTGCCCAATGTGTCTAACGATCTCAGCGGGCGGGTGGCGCTCGTTACCGGTGCCTCGTCGGGGTTGGGCGTCCGCTTTGCGAAGACTCTAGCTGCTTGCGGAGCCAAGGTCGGCTTGGCAGCTCGCCGAACCGACCGGCTTGAGGCGGTCGCGGAGGAAATCCGCGCCGCTGGCGGCGAAGCAATTTGCATTTCGATGGACGCGACCGATGCCGACCAGTTGTTTGCAGCGGTCGATACGCTCGAAAAAGCCTATGGCACGGTCGATATCCTTATCAACAATGCCGGCATTCCCGATGCGCAGCGCGCACACAAGATGGAGGTTGAACTGATCGACCGAGTCTTGGGCGTCAACCTGCGCGCGCCTTATATCCTGTCGTGCGAATTCGCCCGCCGATTGATCGCCGCCAAAAAGCCGGGACGCATCGTCAATATCAGCTCGGTCGCGCACTACAGCTATTCGGGTAATGGCGCAGCGCTTTATGCCATCACCAAGACCGCGGTGGCACGGATGACCGAGGCGCTTTCGCTCGAATGGGCGAAATATGGTATCAACGTCAACGCGATCTGCCCGGGCATGTTCAAGACGGAAATGCTGGATGGAATGCTGGAGCGGGTGGGTGACCTGAGCCAGCATGTGGTGCGCCAGCGCATCTGCGATCCGGCACAGATGGACAGCACTTTGCTCTACCTCGTTTCGCCCGCATCCGAATGCGTGACCGGTGCGGTGATCCGCGTCGATGACGGACAGAGCGCGCGTAACTAATTCAGAAATAACAGGATCAGGAGAAGGAAAAATGGCAATCAAGACCCGCATCACAGAGATGTTTGGCATCGAAACCCCCATCGTGATGGGTGGGATGACCGGCGTTGGCTATGGTGAACTGGTGGCCGCTGTCGCCAATGCAGGCGCGCTCGGCTTCATCACTGCGCACATGTTCGAAAGCGGGCAGGCGCTGTTTGACGAGATCGAAAAGACCCGCAAACTGACCGACAAGCCATTCGGCGTGAACCTGACGTTGCTACCTTCGATCAACCCCATTCCCTATGACGATTATCGTGAAGCGATCATCGCATCGGGCCTGAAGATTGTGGAAACTGCTGGCCGTGCACCGACCGACCACCTGCCACGTTTCAAGGAAAATGGCGTCAAGGTGATCCACAAATGCACCAGTGTGCGTCACTCGGTGTCTGCCGTGAACAAGGGCGTCGATGTGATCTCGATCGATGGCTTTGAATGCGCGGGGCATCCGGGTGAAGACGATGTGGGCCTTGTTGTCCTGCTTCCTGCCACCGTCGATGCATTGCCCAATACGCCGATTATCGCTTCGGGCGGCATGGCCGATGGCCGCAGCCTTGTTGCGGCGCTCGCGCTGGGTGCCGATGGCGTCAACATGGGCACCCGCTTCTGCGCGACTGTTGAAGCCAAGATTCACGAGAATGTGAAGAAAAAGATCGTTGAGAATAACGAGCTCGATACAGTCCTTGTCGGCCGCACGCTGCGCAACACCGCCCGCGTCGCCCGCAATGCGGTGTCGGAGAAGGTTGCTGAAATCCAGCGCGATCCGACCAAGACCTTCGAAGATGTGAAGGCATTGATGGCCGGCCAGCGTGGCCGCGATAATGTGTTGCGTGACGGTGATACCGATGGCGGAATCTGGACCAGCGGACAGAGCCAGGCGCTCATCCACGACATCCCGACCTGTGCCGACCTTGTGAAGAACATCATGGCACAGGCCGAAGCTGTCCGGAAAAAGGTGGCTGCTTAACAGGGGTTTTGGAAAATTGGTCGGGACGAGAGGATTCGAACCTCCGACCCCCACACCCCCAG
>JALREL010000056.1 GCA_023262005.1 Sphingorhabdus sp.
GCGGCTCTTGCGCTCACGATAGAGATAGGAACTGGCCACGGGCTGGCTCCCGTGCCGATCGTCGAACGCTTCATCGCCTTGAGCATGGTCATTCTCGCGCTGCTCAAATTGCAGGATGTAGAGCGCTTTGCGACAATGTTCCTGAACTATGACCTGCTGGCCCGCAAATGGGTGCCCTATGGCCGCGTCTATCCCTTCGCAGAGGCTTTGGCAGGCATCTTGATGGTGGGGCATTTGCTGCCCTGGCTGTCGATCCCGATTGCACTCTTCATCGGCACCATCGGAATGGTTTCGGTGTTCAAGGCCGTTTATATCGACAAGCGCGAGTTGAAATGCGCCTGCGTCGGCGGCAACAGCAATGTTCCGCTTGGCTTTGTCTCGCTCACCGAAAATGTGATGATGGTGGCGATGGCGCTATGGATGGCCGCTCGCTTGCTGGCTTAAACGTCCTGGGCAGACAGGTGCCGGTAGATTGCGACGGTGAGGGAAACCATCAAAGTCGCAATCACCGCACCAAAACCCGCATCAATCCCGGTTTCCACAAAAGGCACACCCTCTGGCCCGGCAAGCAACCGACACGCTAAACCGACGATCAGACCGATGATCATCGCGGTCAGGCTGGCAACCAAGGCAACGATCAAAGTCAGGAAAAACACCGACCATCCATTGCCCCGCGTCAGTTCCCAAGCGCGTGAGAATGCACCGGAAAAGCCGCGTTCTGTTTCCGCCACCACTATCGGACCCAAGGGCGTAAGACGTCCGGAAAGGTACATTCCGGGCAGGATGAACAACAGGAAGCCACCCAGCATGACTAAACCGCCGCTGACCTGCACAAGGAAGTAGAATGGCAGCAGGGCCAGCGCCTTGCCGAGGGCAGAGCCGATGGTGGAAAGATCATTACGCGTCAGCAGCACATAGATCGCTACGGCTCCAAAAAATCCGAGTAGCCCAGTCGGCAGCAGAACCGACCAGTTTTCAAAATAGAAATCCTGGAATGCGAGGAGCATCTGGGCAGGCGTCGACGCCCCTTGCAGATCGGGTTGGCCGGCAAAAAGCCGCGCGATCCAGTCCGGCAGGAAAAGGAAAAGGCCCGAAATGGCACCTACGCCTTCGCGATGCGCATTCAATTGGGATTGGGTGGTTTTCCAGACGCTGGAATAATCGAGCTTGCGGTTCATGTGCCCTCCGGTGGTACGCATCGGTTAAAGGCTAGGTGCGGGGCTGGCAAGCGGCGCAGTGAGGCGCTAAGGGGCCATGCATGAAGGCTATGGGCGAAATCGACTGGGATGTCAGCGACGGGCAGGTGCCCTATCCCGAAGCACTGGCCCGGATGGAGGCGCAGCAAGCGGCGATCCACGAAGGCAGCGCGCGCGAACTCATCTGGCTGCTCGAACATCCACCGCTCTACACAGGCGGCACCAGCGCCGATCCTGCCGAGCTGCTAAGCCAGCAATTCCCCGTTTACGATACCGGGCGCGGTGGGCGTTACACCTATCACGGGCCCGGACAGCGCGTCGGCTATGTGATGCTCGATCTTGCCAAGCGGTGCAAAGATGTGCGCTGCTATGTGCATTCGATCGAGGGTTGGGTCATCAACGCGCTGTCACGCTTTGGTGTAGAAGCTCGGCGGGCCGAAGGACGCATCGGTATCTGGTGCGACAACCGCTTCGGCCAGGAAGCGAAGATAGGCGCGATCGGCGTGCGCGTGCGCCGCTGGGTCACCGCGCATGGCTTTGCAGTGAATGTAGCGCCCGATCTTTCCCATTTTGGCGGCATCGTGCCTTGCGGCATCGCCGAATATCCGGTCACGAGCCTTGCTGATCTTGGAATTTCGGCCAGCTTGGCGGATTTCGATACAGCATTGGAAGCAACGCTGCCCGAATTCCTGAACGCGCTTGCAAAAGCCGGCGGCAATTGCGACCTAGGTTTGTAAATTGCATTCAATTGAGGGGTATTTATGCGTCGCGCTTTGATCCTGTTGGCAATCACCCTTCCCGCGCTGTCGGCATGCGGAGGGAATGATGCGGATAGCAAGGTTACCGAAACCCGCATGGACGATATCGACAGCATCGAGGGCACGATTAGCGACGAGATGGTTTCGACCGATGAATCGACCGAAATGGCCCCGGTAGAAGCAACCGCCGCCCCTGCGGCTGCAAAGACCGAAACGCCAGACAAAGCAGCGCCTGCCGACAAGGAAGCAGCTACGCCCGCGCCTGCCGCCGCCGAAGCCGAGTAAAATCTGCAATGCCGTCGCTTCTTGCCGAACCCTTGACGCTGCCCTGCGGCGCAACGCTGCCCAACCGTATCTCCAAGGCCGCCATGACCGAGGGCCTAGCCGACATTTACGGCCGCGCCACGGGCGAGCTTGACCGGCTCTATCTCGCATGGAGCGAAGGTGGTGCCGGGATGCTGCTTTCGGGAAATATCCATGTCGATGCCGACCATTTGGAGCGCCCCGGCAATGTGATTATCGACCGCGAGCCTGATGAGGATAGCAAGCGCGCCCTTTCGCATTGGACCGCGGCGGCAACGCGCAATGGCAACCATTTCTGGGCGCAGATCAGCCATGCCGGTCGGCAGACGCAAAAGGCGGTCAATCCGCATCCCAAGGCACCATCGGCGGTGAAACTCGGCCTTCCCGGCGGTCAGTTCGGTGAGCCGGTCGCCATGACCGAGGATGAAATCCTGAACGTCATCGGCCGCTTTGGTACTGCGGCACGGGTGTGCAAGGAAGTCGGCTTTACCGGGGTACAGATCCACGCGGCGCATGGTTACCTTTTTTCGCAGTTTTTGAGCCCGCGCGCGAACCAGCGCGATGATCGCTGGGGCGGCAGCCTCGAAAACCGAGCGCGCATCCTGATGTTCACGGTGAACACTGTCCGCACGCTCGTCGGCGCGAACTTCCCGATTTCGGTGAAACTCAACAGCGCCGATTTCCAGAAAGGCGGCTTTGCGTTCGAAGACAGCCTGCAAGTGGCCAAATGGCTGCAGGATGCCGGAGTCGACCTGATCGAAATTTCGGGCGGCACATATGAGCAGCCCAAGCTGCTCGGCATCGAAGGCATGGAAGAACCTGAGGAGCAGAATGTCGCTGCCTCAACCATGCAGCGTGAGGCCTATTTCGTCGACTTTGCAAAGGCGATGCGCAGCGAGGTCAAAATTCCCTTGATGGTAACGGGCGGATTCCGCACGCGATCGGCCATGGAACAAGCGCTCAAGCAAGGCGCCGCCGACGTCATCGGGATTGGCCGCCCATTATGCTATTTCCCCGATGCGCCCAAGCGGCTGCTGGGCGGAATGGAAATGCTGCCGCGCAAGGAACAGGACCTCGCGCTCTTCCCACCTTCGCTCGAATGGTTGACCCGCTGGAAGATGTTCCGCGCGATTGATGGCTTTGCCTGCCAATATTGGTTCTACAGCCAGCTTTATGCGCTGGGCCGCACCGGTCGCCCCACCACCGATATGAGCGTGTTCCATGCCTTTCGCGAAGTCGAAAGCACGCACAAGCGCTGGCTGAAAGAACGTCGGGCGGCTTTGAGGTAACAGTCTACTCCCCTCCAGCAAGCGGGAGGAGAGAACCAAAACTCAGTTACAATTGCTGCCCGTTCCCGCGATCAGGTCAACGCAGCGCCCGTCAATCTCATCCTTGGGCACTTGCAGGCCGATTAGGCTTGCCAAGGTCGGCATGATGTCTGCGGTTTCGATGCCGTTTGGCTGCTCATAGGGGGCAACGCCGGGCCACCAGAACAGGATCGGCACGCGGCGGTCATAGCCCCAGGGCGAGCCATGCGTCGCGACATAGCCGAAACTGGTGTTCGGGATCGGCGTGACATAGCGTTTGAGCGCCACATAGAAATCACCCGACCGTTCGGGATCGAAATTGGCGCGCACGCGCTCGATCAGGCTCCAATCTTCCGGCGGTCCCGACGGCGATGGCGTCGCAGCAATCTCTTCCTTGGTGAAGACCGCCTCGATCTGCGGGTGTGTTCGATAGTGTTTGAGCGCCGCCGCCAAAACAGCGGGTCGTTTTTCCGCCGGGATCTTGGTGGAAAGATACATATCGCCAAATGGGGCGTCGCCCATGATTGCCGGTTCGGGCAGATCAAACGCCTTGGCCAACACAGGCCCCACGCCCTGCGGCATCAGTTTGATATCGGCGCGCTCAGCCGCGGGTAGCCCATGGATGGCGTTACGCTCGGGCAGGTCATGCCCGCCATGGTCTGCGGTGAGCATCACGACATAAGGGACCTTGCTCTTGTCGAGCGCGGCAAACATGCGGCCCAAGGTTGCATCAAGTGCGGCCATCTGGGTGCAGGTTTCCGCCCCGGCCGTTCCAAAGGTGTGGCCGATATAGTCGGTCGCCGAAAGGCTGATGGCGAGGACGTCGGTCACCGTGCCCTTGCCCAGTTTCTTCTCGCCAAATGCTGCCAATGCAAGGTCCATGGTCAGCGCATCAAATTCACCCGAAGCACGGAAGGCCCGCGCGTCACCAGCCTTGCGCTGCTGGAGCGTTCCCACCGTTGCATCCCCGCCAATGCTGACAGCGCGCGAGTGGCTGGTGCACATGGCAGGAAGCTTGGCTGGAGCAGGTTTGTCGATGGCCGCCTTGGCGCGGCTGTTAACGAGCGCCGCGCCCTTGGGAACCTCAGCTTCGCTGCCCGCATAGCTGCGGAAGGATTTGCCATCCCACCACATGGTGAGCGTGGTGTTGTGCCCACCCATCATCACTGCGCCGCGATCCTTGCCCGAAACCGCAATAACCTGCGACGCCGGGTTCACCGCGCGCATGCGATCACCCAAAGTCGGCACTTTCAGCAGTTTTGGCGAAACGGTGTAATCGCTGCTGTTGCTACCCTCGACGCTGGTGTCTTCCGAACAATAAACCCCATAATCAGGCTTGCCATTCTTGCCAGTGCGCGCGCGGGTCGGATCGAACCAGCTATTGGCGATGACCCCGGTGCGTGACGGGCGGCTGCCCGTGAGGATGGTCGAATGTCCGGGGCAGGTTTCGGTCGCTGCATGGCTTTGATAGCCATTGGGAAAGGCAATCCCGCCTGCCAGCCGTTTCAGACCGCCGTTGAAATCTTCGCGATATTCATTGAACAGGTCGGTCGAGAACTGATCGACCGAAATCGCGACGATCAGTTTGGGTTCCGGCACCTTGGGCGCATCCTGTTCGGCCATCGCCGGACTTGCGGCCAGCACCGCTGCGCCCAGCATCCATGCGGTAAACCTGTTCATCTTTCCCTCCTGAGACCTATACGCCAATTTCGGCGCGCAATGCCTTGCGATCGAGCTTGCCGATCATCGTTTTGGGCAGCGTGTCGCGGACGACCACCGCCAATACCCGTTCATGCTTGCCCAATTGGGGATTGAGCCAGTCGGCAAGTTCCTCCCCTGTAGCCGTTTGCCCATCGCTCAAGGTGACAAAGGCCTTGGGCCGCTCGCCCGAATAGGTGTCGGGTACGCCAATCACCAACGCCTCTTTCACCGCCGGATGCTGGTAGAGTATGTCCTCCACCTGGCTTGGGAACACCTTGAAACCACCCACTGCAATCATGTCTTTCAACCGGTCAACGATGAAGATGAAGCCGTCCTCGTCTATGGTGGCCACATCGCCGGTGCGCAGCCAACCGTCGACGAAAACCTCTTCGGTTGCATCCGGCTTGTTCCAATATCCGGCCATGATCTGCGGCCCTTTGGCAAGCAATTCGCCGGGCTCACCCTCGGGAGCATCCTTGTGCGGATCTTCCTTGTCGGCAAGCCGTACCCATGTGCCGGGAATGGGCTGCCCGATACTGCCGATCTTGTTCAGACCTTCGTAGGGGTTGCACGAAATCACACCCGAACTTTCAGTAAGGCCATAGCCTTCGATAACCACCGAACCACTGCGTTCCTCAAAACGGGATTTCAACTCCGCCGCCAAAGGAGCGCCGCCTGAAATGCATCCGCGCAGGCTGGAAAAATCGGTTCCCGCGATTGCCGGATTGTCGAGCAGCGCCTGGTACATGGTCGGCACGCCCGGAAGCGCGGTCACCTTGGTGCGGTTGATGGCGGCGAGCGCCGCCTTGGCTTCAAAACGTGGCAGCATCACGATTTCGCCGCCATTGTCGATCGTCCGGTTCAGCACCGTCGCGTTGGCGAACACATGGAAGAAGGGCAACACGCCCAGGATGCGATCCGTGGCATTTTCCTGCGGGTTGTTCACCCGGCTGTGCGGATCGAGCAGGTTTATCTGCCGTGCATTGGCGCTGATATTCTGGTGGGTCAGCATCGCACCCTTGGGTGTACCGGTCGTGCCGCCGGTATATTGCAACTGGGCGACATCCTTTTCAGGATCGCACGCGACAGGCTGGTTGGCACCATCATTGTCCAGCAACGTTGCAAATGCAGTGATGCGGCTGTCCTTGGGCACGTCGGCAATCTCTGTCCGTTTGAACAGGCGATAGGCCAACCCTTTCAGACGCGGCAGCGCCTCGGCAACATTACCGACAACCAGCTGCTTGAGGCTCGATTGGTTGAGTACCTTGATCGCGGTCGGCAACAGCGCCGCAGCAGAGACGGTCACCAATATCGACGTACCGCTGTCGGCCACCTGATGCGACAGTTCGTCGACGGTATAGAGCGGCGAGAAGTTGACAACCGTGGCACCTGCGGCGAGCGCGCCATAATAGGCGGCGATATAATGCGGCACATTGGGCAGGAACAGGCCGACATGGTCACCCTTGCCGATGCCTTGCAACTGCAGCCCACGGGCAAAACGGCGCACCTGCCCGGCCATTTCAGCATAGCTGAATTTACGGCCCATAAAGTCGGCGAGCGGGGCCTTTCCCTGCCGCTCGGCGGAACGGAAAAACATGTCGTGCACCGAAAGCGGCGGAAATGCCTGCTCCCATTTCGTCGGGTGCAGATAGTTCGAAACCCAAGGGGTCTTGACGGTCATAAAGCTCCTCTAGGCGGCGCTATACCAGCCCACCCCATCGAGCTTTTCCACCTTGGCCCGACCGGTCGCCACCAGATGCACAAGATGCGCATGCGATTCCCCCGCTGCAAGCCCGAATACGCTTTCGTCGATCGGCCTGTCGAAAAGCAAGGCGAAGGTATCTACAGCGCGCATCGGTTTTTCGCGCAATGCTTCTTCCAGCTTGTCGAGGCGATCGTGATGCCCCTCGGCGAGTTTGTCGAGCCGAACATGAACCCCGCGGAAAGGCGAACCATGCGCGGGCAGCACCAGCATGTCGCCGGGCAGCTTGCGGCGGAACTTGGCAATCGAATCGAGCCATTCCCCGAGCGGATCGGCGTCGGGTTCGCTATCCATGATCGAAACATTGCTGGTGATACGCGGCAATATCTGGTCGCCAGCGATGATCACACCATTGTGATGGTCCACAAGGCAGGTGTGCTCCGGCGTGTGGCCACCGCCTGTCATCGCCTCCCATACCCGGCCGCCGATGCGGACATGCTGTCCATCTTCGAGCCGGCGGTGCCCGGTGGGCAATTGCGAAACGGCGCGGGCAAAGCCTCCGAAGCCGCGCTTGCGCATATCTTCGACCTGCTGCTCGCTATAACCTTGGAAGCGACGACGATCGAGAATCTCCTTGGGCGGCTCGTCGCGTTGGTCGGCGGTCAGCATCCGCGCCATCAACCATTCGGTGCGGTTCATCCAAAGCTGCACCTTGCAGCGATTGGCGAGCCAGCCCGCGCAGCCGACATGGTCGGGGTGGAAATGCGTCACGAAAATACGCGTCATCCGTCGGTCGCGAAGGGCGCCCTCAAGCAGTTTCTTCCACTCTTCGATCACCACCGGCATGAACAGGCCGGTGTCGGCAATCGCAAAACCCTCGCCCTGCTCGTCGCGGTCGTCGAGCAGCCAGATGTTGATATGGTTGAGGTTTCCGGGAACCGGCATCCGCGTCCAGCCCATGTCAGGCGCGAGCGGATAGATTTCGCCATAGCCGGGCACATGTTCGCCCAGCGGATAGGTCAGCCCCTTGATTTCGATGGGTTCGAAGCCATGATCGGCAAGCGACATGTCATAGGCGGGCAGTGTTTCAGCAGTCATCACCGACTGCCTGCCCCATACGTCACCACAGCGCAATGGTGACGTTAGGGAAGGTCGTCGAGATTATTCGCCGGTCTTCTTGAACAGCGTTTCTGCAGTCAGTTCGACAGGGGCCTCTTCTTCGCCATGCAGCGCTTCTTCGGCGGCACGCTTGGCTTCGTCGCGCTCGTTGCGCAACTGTTCCAGCAGCGCTTCCTTGTCGCCGGCGAAGCGGGTGTCATCAGCGGCCTTGTCTTCGAGGCCGGCCTTCTTGGCGGCGCGTGCGACGATCGCGTCAAGTTCGCGCTGCGAGCAAAGTCCCAGCGTTACCGGGTCCTTCGGCTGGATTTCGCTGATGTTCCAGTGGCTGCGTTCGCGGATCGCCTGGATCGTGTTGCGCGTGGTGCCGATCAGCTTGCAAATCGCACCATCCGAAATTTCGGGGTGGTTGCGCAGCAGCCAGGCAATGCCATCGGGCTTGTCCTGGCGCTTCGACACCGGGGTGTAACGTGGCCCCTTGGTGCGGCGAACCTGTTCCGGCCCCTTGCTGATCTTCAGGACATAGTCCGGATCGGCCTGCCCCTTTTCGATCTCTTCCATGGTAAGCTCACCTGCGCGCACGGGATCGCGGCCGGTATATTTGGTGCCGGTCATGTCATCGGCCATCGCCTGCACTTCAAGGATGTGCAGCCCGCAAAATTCTGCAATCTGCTGAAAGCCGAGGGCAGTGTTGTCGACGAGCCATGCTGCCGTCGCGTGCGGCATCAGGGGAACGAGTCCGTTCTGGGCCATGTCAGATTCTCCAATAAATAGGGCCGCCCCTTACCGGAGCGGCCTGAACATGGCTGCCGCTTAGGCCAAAGCCGCCCTTACGGCAAGCATCATTCGTCGGATAACTCTGCATTCCTATGCAGGAAAGGCTTGACTGCCTTAAATGCGCACTTAACACTACGCATTGCCAAAGGTTTGAGGAGACCTTCGAAGACGCAATTTGATTTCATGACATCACAGTCTCGTAGCAATTAATGGAGGGAGAAGACCATGCGTAAGCTACATCTGATAAGTGCGACTGCGCTTGCCGTTTCGATGGCAATGCCAGCCTATGCACAAACCACACCACAAGCCGATGATGAGGACACCGGCTTCAGGGAAGAAATCGTTGTCACGGCACAGCGACAGGCACAAAGCCTGCAAGACGTTCCAATTGCCGTATCGGCATTTTCAACCGAAGCGCTGGAGCGACAGCAGATCGACAATCCGCAAGAATTGCAACTTGCACTGCCGAGCACGTCGATCACATACGGAAACTTCTCGGGCACCAACATCACCATTCGCGGCATCGGTTCGCCGGTGGTTGCAGCGTCTGGCGACGCAGGTGTCGCCATCCACTTCAACGATATGCCGTTGATCGGCAGTCGCATCTTCGATTCCGAATTTTATGATCTGGAACGCCTCGAAGTATTGCGCGGCCCTCAAGGGACTCTATTTGGACGCAACGCGACAGCGGGCGTTTTCAACATCATCACCGCCAAGCCGGATCTGAACGCATTTGCGGCCGCTGGCGAAGCCTCTTACGGAAAATATAACACGATACAGGCCAAGGGCATGGTCAATGTGCCGATCGGCGATATCGCCGGTGTCAGGCTGGCTGGCATGTACCTGAAACGCGACGGGTATACGAAGAATCTCAACACCGGAAATGACATTGACGGCCGAGATTATTATTCCGTTCGCGGTTCCTTCAAGCTGGAACCCAGCGATTCAACGAAATTCACCGTAACGGCCCAGTATTTTAAGGAAGACAGCAACCGCTCACGTGGTCAGAAACAGCTGTGCGCTACGGATGTCACTGCCATTCTCGGTTGCCGCCCCGACCAGGAAGCCTTTCAGGTCATCAATGGCGACTCTACGGCTGTCGGGACATTGGGAAGCCGTGAGTTCCTGACGATCGCAGGATTTGGTCCCTTGGCGGCTTTCGGACTGGGCAGTGTTTACGGAGACGATGGACACTCCTACGATACGGCGATCAATCCGACCAATGTTCGGCGAGTCGCAGTTGACTTCGAGCCCTTCTGGAAATCCGACCAGTTGACGATCAGTGCAGAACTGGAGCAGAGCTTCGGAGACCTGACGGCCACATTGACCGGTGGCTATTCTGAGAACGAATATTCATCCAGCCTTGATTATAACCTGACAACGACGCGCAGCCTCGCCAATAATCCTGGCCTAGTTGCATTGCGGGCCGCCGGTGCTGGCGGAAACCCCATTGCGCAAGCAATATTGAGGTCAGGTGCATTCCGAGGAAACCAGCTTTGCGCTTCAGCGTTTGACCCGTTGCATGCAGGCTCGATCGGCGGACGAGTGCAATCGTGCGCCGATAATACGACCGAGTTCGATTATTCCGGGGGCAAGAACAAACAATGGTCGATTGAAGGACGTCTGGCATCTGATTTTGATGGTCCCTTCAACTTCCTGTTGGGCGGTCTGTATCTTGAGAGCACAGGGCGAAATATTGATTATGCGGTCATGGCCTCTGGCTTCGACTACATGTCAACGTTCCTCGGTGTCGTCACAGCGCTGGGTGCCGGCCTTCCATCGCTGGACTACGCTTTGGCCCCGCCATTCTTTCACAGCAATACGGACAAAGCCCATTTGAAAACCTACGGTTTGTTCGGTGAGGTCTATTTTGACTTGGCTGACAATTTGAAGGTGACGGGTGGCCTGAGATACTCGAATGACAAAAAATATATTCGGGCTCGCCAGCCGTTCCTAAACGTACTCGTCCCTTATGGAACGACCGACGTTAATTCGATACTGGCAAACTTCGACGGAGACAGTTCGAAACCAGGACAACAGGAATTTGCCATACAATCTGGCACGTTCGACGAAATAACGGGACGCGTTGTTGTTGACTGGAAACCTGATGTCTCCTTCACGGACGACACACTGGTTTATGCAAGTTACACGCGTGGTTATAAGCCCGGTGGATTTAATCCGCCTTACGATCCAAACTTGTTCCCGCCCATTCCGTTGACATTCGACGGAGAGCTTATCGATGCTTTCGAAATCGGGACCAAAAACAGCTTCATTGGCGGTCATCTGCAGCTCAATGCAACCGGCTTCTATTACAAATATAATGGCTTTCAAGTCAGCCGGATCATCAACCGTACATCGTTCAATGACAATACGGACGCAACGATCTACGGGGTCGAACTGGAAGCAATCGTTAGACCGGTAAGGGAATTCACGGTCAATGCCAGCCTTTCCTATCTCAAAACCGAGATCGCCGACTTTAATACAGTAGACACGCGAAATCCTTCCAATGGACGTAGCGATGTGGTGATCATCAAGGATCTGCAAAGCGCTGCTAACTGCGTCGTTGCTCCCGCTGTCGCTGGAAGTGTTCCCATTGCCAACACGCTGGCGCTTGTAAACGGGTTCAATGCTGTTGCCGGAGGCGGCCTGATCAGGCCTGCAGTCCAGGTACCCGGAACAAACTCCTTTGGTGCCTTCTCACTTTGCGGCGCATTGGGCAGCTTCATTCGCGCCAATACTCCCGCAGGTACCTACCTGTTTGACGCGGGCGCGGGCGGTGGCTTCTTCCTGCCTGGCGGTGTGGAACGCAACCTGAAAGGTAATGAACTAGCCAACTCGCCAAACTTTAAATTCTCTGTTGGCGCTCAGTATGACATTAAAACCAACAGTGGCTGGACCATTACGCCGCGTGCAGACCTGTACTTCACGGGTAATGCATGGGGCAGCAATTTTAATACAATCCGCGATCGTATTAAGTCATATGAAATTGTCAGCACACAGCTGACTGTCTCTGGACCAGAAGACAAGTTTTATGCGCGGGCATTTGTATCGAACTTGTTCAACTCGCAGGCGATCACAGGCAAGTATATTACAGACCCGTCATCGGGCCTGTTCACAAATATCTACACGCTGGATCCGCGCACCTACGGCGTTGCGGTAGGTTTCCGGTTCTGACCTGAGCCGGTAGCGCAAACATCAAACCCCGGAGGAAACTCCGGGGTTTTTTGTTGCCTTCAGGCCAGCAATATAATCTTTCCGACAAAATCACCGCTTTCCATCAGCCGATGCGCGGCGGCGGCTTCGGTCAAAGGAAAGGACTGGGCCATTTCCGGCCGCAGTCGCCCCTCGACTACATCCGGCCAGACATTCCGGTAAATTTCCTGCGCCAGCAACGCCTTGAATGCGTTCGAACGCGGGCGCAGCGTCGATCCGGTCAACGTCAGGCGGCGGCTCATCACCTGCGCCATGTTGATTTCGGCAACCAGCCCGCCCTGCACCGCTATCGTCACATGCCGGCCATCTTCACGCAGGCATTTGAGGTTGCGGGGAACATAGCTACCCGCGACCATGTCGAGCACGAGATGCACCCCCTGCCCGTCGGTAATCTTGCTGACCTCTTCAACGAAATCGCTTGCTTTGTAATCAATCGCGTGGTCCGCACCGATTGAGAGAGCGGCTGCGCATTTATCCGCAGAACCGCAGGTCACAATCACCTTCAATCCGAACAGCTTGCCCAATTTGATGGCCATTGTGCCAATCCCGCTGGTGCCGCCATGAACAAGGATGGTCTCACCTTCGCGCGCATATCCGCGTTCGAATACATTGTGCCATACTGTCATCAGCGTTTCAGGAATGGCCGCGGCTTCCTCCATCGATAGCGACGGCGGCACCGCCCAGCACACGTCCGCACGGGCGATGCAATATTCGGCATAGCCTCCACCTGCTACCAACGCGCAAACCTTTTGCCCCATACGCTCAGTCGCAACGCCAGGGCCGATGGCGACGACCGTCCCCGATATTTCGAGCCCGGGTAGGTCGCTTGCACCCGGCGGCGCGGGATAAAGACCCATGCGCTGGACGACATCGGGGCGGTTCACCCCGGCGGCTGCAACCTTCACCAGCACTTCGCCTTCGCCCGGCACCGGCACCGGCCTTTGGCACGGCACAAGCACGTCTGGCCCACCGGGTGCGGAAATTTCTATCGCGGTCATCATGTCAGGCAAAGCCACGGCTACCCCCTTGGCCATTTCATTCGAAAAGCGGCGGCATATTGACAGCGGCGAAGGTCCAGTCAACACTCGCGCCATGGATATGGATGATAATTTGCCGCTACGCGGTTCCGATCCGCTGAAGCTGCTGCTACGCGAAGACCTTGATCCTTTGTCGATTGACGAGCTCAAGGAACGGATCGAGCTTCTGAAAGGCGAAATCGCACGGTGCGAAGCCAAGATCGGCGCGGCATCCAGCCATAGAAGCGCTGCCGATGCACTGTTCCGGAAAGGCTGAACGCCGTTCCGTTAAGCGTTTATCCGCAACATTTCGGCAACCATTTTCAGGAAAAATCGAAAACCGCCGCAAGTGCGGTTGAAAAGCGTCGTTAAAAGGGCGACATTGCATCTGCGGGGCAACCGGCGGTCGGGGGCGCTGCCACGGAGTTATCAAATGCCCAGTTTTGCTGAATCGCTTGAAGCCACGCTGCATAACGCATTGAAAAATGCGGCTGAGCGCGCGCATGAATATGCAACGCTGGAGCATTTGTTGCTGGCGCTAATCGACGATCCCGATGCATCCAAGGTGATGCAGGCATGCGGAGTCGACCTGGGTGAACTCAGCGATACGGTGATCCAGTATCTCGACAACGAACTCGAAAGCCTGAAGGTCGGTGGCAATGTTGATCCATCGCCTACCAGCGGCTTCCAGCGCGTGGTGCAGCGTGCCATCCTGCATGTGCAGAGTTCGGGCAAGGATGTCGTCACAGGTGCCAATGTGCTGGTGGCGCTTTTCTCGGAACGCGAGAGCTATGCCGTCTATTTCCTGCAACAACAGGATATGAGCCGCCTCGATGCCGTCAGCTATATCAGCCACGGCATCGGCAAGGATGGCAAGCTCGTCGAGCAGCGCCCAGTCGAAGGCACCGAAGAGCGCAAGGAAGAAGCCGCGGCCGATGGCAAGGACAAAAAGGGTAAGGAAGGTGCGCTTGAACAGTTCACCGTCAACCTCAACGAAAAGGCAAAGCAGGGTCGTATCGATCCGCTGATCGGCCGCAGCGAAGAGGTGGACCGCACGGTTCAGATCCTGTGCCGCCGTTCGAAGAACAACCCGCTTTATGTAGGCGAACCCGGCGTCGGGAAAACCGCAATTGCCGAAGGCCTTGCTCGCCGCATCGTCGAAAAGCAGGTGCCCGAAGTATTACTGCCGGCTGTCATCTACTCGCTCGATATGGGTGCGCTGCTAGCCGGCACGCGATATCGCGGTGATTTCGAAGAACGGTTGAAGGCAGTGGTTTCGGAACTTGAAAAGCTGCCGCACGCGATATTGTTCATCGATGAAATCCACACCGTAATCGGTGCGGGTGCCACCAGCGGCGGCGCAATGGATGCATCGAACCTGCTCAAGCCTGCTCTTTCGGGCGGAACAATTCGCTGCATTGGTTCAACAACTTACAAGGAGTTCCGCAACCATTTCGAAAAGGATCGTGCGCTGCTGCGTCGGTTCCAGAAGATCGACGTTAACGAACCGACCATCGACGATACGATCAAGATCCTCGCTGGCCTGCGCAGCGCGTTTGAAGAGCATCACAAGGTCAAATACACCCCCGATGCGTTGAAGGCTGCGGTCGAATTGTCGGCGCGCTACATCAACGACCGCAAGCTGCCGGACAAGGCCATCGACGTGATCGACGAGGTTGGGGCGATGCAGATGCTGGTGCCGCCGTCAAAGCGTCGCAAGCTGATTACGCCCAAGGAAATCGAGGCTGTGATCGCCACCATCGCGCGCATCCCGCCCAAAAATGTCTCGACCGATGATCGCGCCGCCCTCGGCAACCTTGAGGCGGACCTGAAGCGCGTCGTCTTCGGGCAGGACAAGGCCATCGAAGTGCTGTCCTCGGCGATCAAGCTCAGCCGTGCCGGCCTGCGCGATCCGGACAAGCCGATCGGCAACTACCTGTTCAGCGGACCCACCGGCGTCGGCAAGACCGAAGTTGCGCGCCAGTTGGCATCCATCCTCGGCATTCCGCTGAAGCGGTTCGACATGTCGGAATATATGGAACGGCATAGCGTTTCCCGCCTCATCGGTGCGCCTCCGGGTTATGTCGGGTTCGACCAAGGCGGTTTACTGACCGATGCGGTCGACCAAAACCCGCATTGCGTGCTGCTGCTCGATGAAATCGAAAAGGCGCATCCCGATCTGTTCAACATCCTGCTGCAAGTGATGGATAATGGCCGCCTGACCGATCATCACGGCAAGACGGTGGATTTCCGCAATGTCATCCTGATCATGACGACCAATGCCGGTGCCAGCGATATGGCGAAGGAAGGCATCGGTTTCGGCACCAATATCAGCAAGGAAGATGCAGGCGAGGAAGCGGTGAAAGCGATGTTCGCCCCCGAATTCCGCAACCGCCTCGATGCCACCGTGCCCTTTGGCTACCTGCCGCCAGAGGTTGTCGCGATGGTGGTCGACAAGTTCATCCTGCAGCTCGAGCTCCAGCTCGCGGACCAGAATGTCCATATCAAGCTCGACGACGAAGCTCGCTCCTGGCTCACCGAGCGTGGCTATGACAAGCTCTATGGTGCCCGCCCAATGGGCCGCGTGATCCAGGAAAAGATCAAGCAGCCGCTGGCCGACGAATTGCTGTTCGGCAAGCTGGTGAATGGCGGTGAGGTGGCGGTCCATATCAAGGACAACCAGCCGGTGTTCGAGGTGACTCCTGCGGCACCCAAGGCTGGAAAACCCAAAAAGCCGAAGAAGAAGGTCAAGACCGACTGAAGCCTTCGCAGCGGATAAGGACGGTAGGGCGCTAAAGCCGCCCTATCCCCCCGCCAACATATCCTGATTTGGCCTTTGCCGCGCCAAGGCGCATCTTGGCAGCATGGAAAAAGGCACAGTCTATCTGGTCGGCGCAGGCCCGGGTGATCCCGATTTGCTGACAGTCAAAGCCGCGCGGCTGATCGCCGCCGCGGATGTTGTCGTGCATGACGGGCTGGTCGACGATACGATATTGGCGCTCACACGCGCCGATGCGCGTTTGATTTCGGTCGCGAAGCAGCGCAGCCGCCACTCCGTTCCGCAGGAAGGCATCAACGCCATTCTGGTGCGCGAAGCGCTGGCAGGACATGCTGTCCTGCGCCTGAAGGGCGGCGATCCCTTCATCTTCGGGCGCGGCGGCGAAGAGGTCGATGCCTGCCGCGATGCGGGCGTTCCGGTTGAAGTCATTCCCGGAATCTCGGCGGCGGTTGCGGGTGGTGCGCAAACTCTCCTCCCCCTCACCCATCGCGATGCATCCAGCGCGGTCACCTTTGTCGCGGGGCAGTGCAAGGGATTGAGCGACCAGAATTGGGCAGGCCTCGCTGGCAAGGGCCGCACGCTTGTCATCTATATGGGCGTCGCGACTGCTGACGACATAAGCGAGAAATTGATTGCCGACGGGCTTTCCCCCGACACGCCCGTCGCCGTGCTGGAGCGTGTGGGCCGTAAAGACGGCCGCGCGCTCCGCACCATTTTAACCGACCTTGGCGGAATGATCGCGCGCGAAGCCGTCCGGTCGCCTGCCATCATTATTGTGGGTGATGTGGTGCTGATGTCCAATGCCGAAGACCGGCTGGCAGCACTTGCCCGTGAAGCGGAGTATCTTGCGTGAAATTGTTGACTGGAAATGATCTCGCCTCTGGCGCGGTGACTTGGTGGACCGGCAATGGCTGGTCGATCCATGTCGAGGATGCCGTCGATGTCGGCGAAAGCGGCGATGCAATCTTGCATGCCGAAGAAGGCGCGCGCCGCGTGAATGCGCCTTACATTATCGAAGCTGTTTCCACGCCGGAAGGCCCGCGCCCTGCGCACATCAAGGATCGTGTGCGCGCACTCGGTCCGACCGTCCGTCCCGACCTGACTTTGAAACCTGCCGACCCTGCTGCCGGCGATTGGGTGATTTGAAATGTATAAATATGACAATTACGATCAGGCGATCGTCGATGCACGCGTCGAGGAATTTCGCGATCAGGTGAAACGCCGTCTTGCCGGTGAAATCACCGAAGACCAGTTCAAGCCACTGCGGCTGATGAACGGCCTCTATCTGCAACTGCACGCCTATATGCTGCGCGTCGCCATCCCCTATGGCACACTCGACAGTCGCCAGATGCGGATGCTGGCGCATATCGCGCGCAAATATGACCGCGATTACGGCCATTTCACCACCCGCCAGAATATCCAATATAACTGGATCAAGCTGGAAGAATGCGCTGACCTACTCGCCGAACTGGCGTCGGTCGAAATGCACGCAATCCAGACCAGCGGCGGCAGCACGAGCACCGCCAGCAGGATTGTGGCGACCAGAACGAATGCGCCTTTGTCGCTGCTGAAAATATTCAGCAGCGAACGGGGCAGCCGTGTCCGTGGCAGTGTGGCTGTACCGGCGTCAGCGGACATGACGGACCTCCCTTCCCGTCTTGTGCCGTGCGATCAGGCGTTTTCGCGCTTGAAGGTT
>JALREL010000083.1 GCA_023262005.1 Sphingorhabdus sp.
GCCGACGCTTTATATCGGATATGTCGGCCTCTCGGTAGCATTTTCCTTTGCCGTTGCCGCATTGTTGACCGGAAAGGTTGGCCCTGCCTTTGCCCGCGCAATGCGCCCATGGGTGTTGCTCGCGTGGATTTTTCTGACAATTGGTATCACCGCAGGCAGTTACTGGGCCTATTATGAATTGGGCTGGGGCGGCTGGTGGTTCTGGGATCCCGTAGAAAACGCCTCGCTGATGCCGTGGCTTGCAGCGACAGCATTGCTGCATTCGGTGGCTGTGCTGGCGACGCGCGATGCCTTGCGCGCCTGGACGATCATGTTGGCGCTGATTGCTTTTGCGATGGCAATGGCCGGAACCTTTCTTGTGCGTTCGGGCATTTTGACGAGCGTGCATGCCTTCGCTGTCGATCCGGAACGTGGCGCGTTCATCCTCGGTCTGCTGGTAATCTATATTGGCGGCGCATTGACGCTGTTCGGCGTGCGTATCGGTGTGGTGCGCGAAGGGAAGACCTTTGCCTTACTCAGCCGTGAAGGTGCGATCGTTGGCAACAACATATTCCTCTCGGTCATCCTCGCCATCGTTCTGGTCGGTACATTGTGGCCATTGGCTGCCGAAGCGATGGGCGACAAGATTTCGGTGGGCCCGCCCTATTTCAACCAAACGACGGTACCGATTGGCCTGCTGCTGATGCTTTTGCTGATTGTCGGTCCGTTGCTTCGCTGGCGCGGCGATAGTTTGGCGCGGCACAAGGCTTTGGCAGGGCCTGCCTTGCTATTCCTGCTCGTGGCATGTGCTCTGTTCGCTACGCAGCCCCAGGCAGGCCTTTGGCCAATCCTGTCATTGGCCTTGGCGGCCGCGACCGCGCTGGCATCGATATTGCCGTTATTGGGTCGCAACATTTTGCGCATTCCACTCGCGCTTTGGGGCATGGCTCTGGCGCACTTTGGATTTGCCGTATGCGTTGCGGGCATGGCGGCTGAACAGGGCTGGAAAGTCGAAAAGCTCGTCGCGATGCGTGTCGGGGAAAGCGCCGTTGTTTCCGGCTGGAACGTCAAACTGGATGATGTCCATCCTGTGGTCGGCGACAATTGGGTTGCGCTTGAAGGGCAGATGCAGGTTCGTCGCGGCGATGATTTGACAGTCATGCGCCCGCAATCGCGGCAATTTTCCAGCCCTAAACAGCAAACCACCGAAGCTGCCTTGCTCACCCGCTGGGATGGCCAGCTTTACGCTGTGATTGCCGCGCCGAGCGAGGGCGATGCATCAGATCGCTGGCAGGTGCGCCTGTGGTGGAAACCCTTTGTAACGCTGATCTGGTATGGCGGCTTGCTCATTGCACTGGGTGGAGCCATTGCGCTCTTTGGGCGCGCGACGCTCGCCCTGCGGAAGCGCCGCCGCGATAATCCATGGAGCTTGGCATGAAAAAGAATTGGCTAATCTGGGCGCCTCTCGCCCTGTTCGCCTTTCTTGGCGGCATTTTCCTTTACGGTCTGGTTGAACCGAAGGATGAATATGTCCGGTCAAATCTTGTAGGCAGGCCGTTGCCTGAATTTGCACTGCCCGCGGCAACCGAAGGTGTGCAAGGGCTGTCGAATACCGACTTCGCCGATGGCAAACCACGTATGCTCAATATCTTTGCGAGCTGGTGCCTGCCGTGCAAGGCGGAAGCGCCATTCCTTGAACAGATCAAGGAAGCAGGTGTTGAAATCCATGCGATCGCCATCAGGGACAAACCGGAAGACGTGGCCGCTTTCCTTGCGGAACATGGCAATCCTTTCGTTAGGATCGGTGCCGATATGGACATGCTGATCCAGCTTAAGCTTGGCTCATCGGGCGTTCCCGAAACCTATCTGATTGACGGCAAAGGGCGGATTATCCACCAACATATCGGCGATATCCGTGCCGAGCATGTTGAACCGCTGATCGCAAAGCTGAAGGAAGCCAAATGAAGCGCTTCGTCATTGCTTGCGCGTTGGCGTTTTCAATAGTGCCAGCAGCGGCACAGGAAGGCCCGCCTCCGCCGCTTGCCAACCAGCAACTTGCTGACCCTGCCCAGGAAGCGCGTGCGCTGGAATTGATGCAAAGGCTGCGCTGCATCCAGTGCCAGGGGCAGTCGATTCACGATAGCGATGCACCAATTGCAGCCGCGATGCGCCATGAAGTGCGCGAGCGTATCAAGGCAGGGCAAAGCGAGGCCGAAATCGAGAGCTGGTTGATCGAGCGTTATGGTGATTGGATCAGCTTCGCACCCCCCGCGTCAGGAAGCGGACTGATCCTGTGGCTCCTACCAATTTTGGTTTTAGGCGGGGCGCTTTTGGTGGCTCGCGGCCGTTTCAGAAAGCGTGAGGCATGATCGGCTGGATCATCATGATTGGAACCTGCCTGGTCTCGGCCTTGGCCATCCTTGCCTTTGCCAAGGGACGCAGGCAGCTATGGCAACCTGTTGCCGCAACGGTGGTGCTCGCGATGGCAGGCTATGCATGGCAGGGCCGCCCTGAACTATCGTCATCTGCGGCCCAACCCATCGCCGCAGAGCGGGGCGCAGCCGACGCCCTGCTCAAGATGCGCAGCGATATGGATCAGAATTTCGGTGTCGCCAAAATGTGGCTGGTCACCGCCGACGGATTTGCCCGCGATGGAAGTTATTCGGCGGCTGCGGGCTATATTCAGGCAGGGTTACGCGAGCATCCTGATAATCCCGATCTGTGGTCCGCGCTTGGGCTGGTCCTTATGCTGGCATCCGATGGCGAGATGACACCGCCTGCGAAACTGGCTTTTGACAAGGCGCGTACGCTGGCTCCCAACCTGCCGGCACCTGATTATTTCGAAGGCTTGGCAGCATTGTTCGATCGCAAGCCCGACATCACCATTAGCAAATGGAACATGGTTCTGGAACGCGCCACGCCTAAGGCAAAATGGCGTCCAGCGGTTGAGTCGCAGCTTGCAGGGCTTGAATCCCTGCTGGCGGGAGCGGCGCCTCCGTCACCTGAATTGAAAAATTAATATAATACAATAGGATGGTATTCGCGAATTTACAGCGATAGTGCGTTGTTTGGGCTATAGTGTCGTGCTATCGGCGCGCGCTGCGTCCCGTATGGCGCGAAATGGCTGATAAATCCGGCTTTGGGGTGCGCATGGCTAATAGCGAAACCGAAAATTCCGAAAATCACCTGGAACATGACGGCCACGGCCACAAAAAAGCGTCGTTGCTGACGCTGTGTGTCGGCACCGTCGGCGTCGTCTTTGGAGATATCGGTACCAGCCCCATTTACGCATTTCGCGAAACTTTTGCCGGTCACCATCCGATCGAACCCGATCCCATGCACATCACCGGTGTGCTCAGCTTGGTATTCTGGTCGATGATGCTCGTGGTGACGTTCAAATATGTCTTCACCATCATGAAAGCGGACAACAAGGGTGAGGGCGGTAGCCTTGCCCTGCTGGCGCTGATCAGCCGCAAGACACAAGGCGAAAAATGGACCGCGCCGATCATCATGCTCGGCGTGTTTGCGACGGCGCTATTCTATGGCGATTCCATGATCACCCCGGCGATGTCAGTCCTTTCGGCAACCGAGGGTCTGAACTACGTCCATCCGGGCTTCAAGGGCTGGGTTTTGCCGATAGCGTTGGCAATTCTGGTTGGTCTATTCGCAATCCAGGCGCGTGGAACGGCCAAGGTTGGTGCGTTGTTCGGGCCTATCATGGTCACTTATTTCGCGACACTTTCCGCGCTCGGTTTGATGCATCTAATCAAGATGCCCGAAATCGTCCTCCACACGCTCAATCCGTGGAATGCGATCAACTTCTTCTATGTTGATGGTCTGCGTGCGTTCATTTCGCTTGGAGCTGTGGTCCTAGCAGTGACCGGTGCTGAAGCGCTGTATGCCGACATGGGGCATTTCGGCAGGCGTCCCATCAAATTCTCTTGGCTTTGGTTCGTGCTCCCCGCGCTGATGTTGAACTATATGGGGCAGGGGGCGATGATCCTGTCGATGACGCCTGCGGAAGCGCAGGTAGCGATCAAGGATCCGTTCTTCCTGATGCTCCCTGGCGACCTTCGCCTTCCGATTGTCTTCCTCGTTATCCTTGCGACCATCATTGCCAGCCAGGCGGTGATCTCGGGCGCGTTTTCACTAACTCAGCAGGCTATCCAACTCGGCTTCATGCCGCGCTTGCGCATCCTGCACACCAGCGAGAGTGAGGCGGGCCAGATCTATATCCCGGCGATCAACTGGGGCCTGATGATCATGGTCATCGTCTTGGTCCTCTTCTTCCGCTCCTCAAGTAACCTCGCAGCGGCCTATGGTATCGCGGTGACAGGTGCGATGTTCATCGATACCTGCCTTATCACGGTCGTGCTTCTCAGCCTTTGGAAATGGCCAAAGTGGAAGGCGCTGCCGATCCTTGCGGTGTTCTTCATCGTCGACATTGCCTATTTCGGTGCCAACCTGCTCAAGGTACCGCAGGGCGGATATTTCCCACTCGTCATCGGGTTGATCATCTTCACCTTGCTGACCACCTGGTCGCGCGGTCGCGCCTTGATGCGTGAACGCATGGCCGAAAGCACGATGCCGATGGAAATCTTCATCAAGTCGGCTAGCGGCAGTGCCCAGCGGGTTCCAGGAACGGCAATCTTTATGGCCTCAACCAGTGCCGGCGTGCCGTCGGCCTTGCTCCATAACATCAAGCATAACCGCATCCTCCATGAACGCGTTATCATCCTTACCGTAGACATCGCGGAAATGCCCTATGTCGATGAAAGCAAGCGCGCGACCTGCAAGACATTGGGCGAAGGCTTCTACCGCGTCGTCCTGCGCTATGGCTTCCTTGAGGAAACCGATGTTCCGGCTGCGCTGGCGAAGGTTGATCTTTGCGGCCCGCCATTTGACATGATGCAAACCAGCTTCTTCCTGTCGCGCCAGACGTTGATCGCGTCCAAGGTCCCCGGCATGGCAATCTGGCGGGAAAAGGTTTTTGCCTGGATGCTGCGAAATGCGGCCAATGCGATGGAGTTTTTCAAGCTTCCAACCAACCGCGTTGTCGAACTGGGCAGTCAGGTGGAAATCTGATCCAATTCGGATTGATGTTTTCGAAGACTCTTGCTTCCTTTAACTATTTATAATAGAACAAAAAAGGAACTTGAGGAATCTAGAACTTTGGAAATAAGTCCATCATTATTGTTGTTGTTTGAAGTTCCGCGGTCTGAAGTGCGGGCCAAACTGGATGAACTTGTTTCCAAGCAAGCCGACATCCATTTTGATCAAATGGAACGGCTGGGGGATGCTGGTTCTGTACTGATTTTTAATGGGCTGACTTTCGATTGCGACTTCAATCCTGAATCGGCGCTCAAACCTGAACGGCGCAAAGTTTTCTCTACGCTTGGCGATGACGCAATATGTTCGGCCCTTGCCATCTCTCTGCATTCGCACATCGGACACGGGCTGGCCGTGCCAGAGATTGCCAAGGCGTTCCTGAATTTTGGTGCAGTTTGTGCGCGGAATCTGCAGGCGTCGGCAGTTGTCTGGCAACCAACCGGACTTCAAGCCGATACGGGATATTTCCTCGAGGTCGTCCAATCCTATGTGGATGGTGGCGTTTTTCCTGTTCTGCCGATCGTCGATTTCATCGCCGAAAAGCCCGGCTATTTGCGGTCCAAAGGGCTTGCAGATTTTTGCGGTCAGGAATTCGAATTGCAGTCAGGCCAGTTGGACCAGCAGGAATTGATCCGGCGTGCAATACGCCTTGCACATGATTTGGCGACCAATGGATCGATAGATGATTCACAAGAAGTCGCTGACTTGGATCCGGCGAATTTGATCCATTTGGAGCCCTCCGACGACGGCATGTTGCTTCATTGCCGAATTGCCTCGAAATCGGAGCAAATAGAGCCGCTCTGCTGATTGCTTTCCGTCTCGCTTCTAATAGCTTGGCGTGCGTGATGGAGGGCTTTTGGACATGCTGACATTCCGGGAAGTGAAAAAGCGCGTAAAAGTGCCGGGATTTCACTGCCATCACATAATTCCAGCAGAGGTTGTCGAAAAACCTGCTTTCCGAACGATGTTCAACCGGATCGGAGCAATCGGCTTTGATTTCCAGAGTTTTCATCAAAATGGAATGTATCTGCCATGTACTGAGGAAAATGCCGCCGCATTCGGGCTACCGCTACATCGAGGACCTCATCCATTATATAACCAGATAGTATGCGAACGCATTGCGGCGTTCGAACGGCTGAGCCCCAACGGCCAATTGCGCCAGATCTACGACCTGCAAAAGACATTGCGCGTGGCATTGCGAAGCAATGCGCTGCCCCTGCGCAATAGCCAGCGCGATCCTTTGGCGCCAAATCCAGCGTTCGAAACGATCGAGAAAGCCGCATTCGATTTATACGGTGCCCTCGAACCTCGTTGAATTGAATCTTGTTGCGCTTTTTTCTGGACGTTTGAAATTTTGTGTGAAAAAGCGCGGGCACGATGAAAGTCCGTTCACTCTCGCTTCTTCTTCGACTTACGCGCCCTTAGGCGCGTGATTGCCTCCGGCTAAGTCCGGAGCCGCCCGGCCTAAGGGTACGAACTACAATCAGACCGGAAACTTTAAGGGCGACATGGCACGCCCCACAGATTGAGAAGCAAAATGTTGAACGACCCATCCCGCAAATACCGCCCGTTCCCGCAGGTTGACCTGCCAGATCGGCAATGGCCGAACCGCACTATCGACAAGGCCCCCCGTTGGCTTTCGACCGATTTGCGCGATGGCAACCAGGCGCTGATCGACCCGATGGGCTCTGAGAAGAAGAGCCGCTTTTTCGACCTGCTGGTCAAGGTAGGCATCAAGGAAATTGAGGTCGGCTTTCCTTCATCGGGCGCGACTGATTTCGATTTCATCCGCGATCTGGTGGACAGCGGACGCATCCCCGATGATGTCGCGATCCAGAGCCTGACCCAATCGCGCCGCGACCTGATCGAAAAGACATTCGAGGCGATGGCAGGTGCCAAAAAGGCGATCGTGCATCTTTACAATGCGGTATCACCCGCTTGGCGTAACATTGTTTTCAATCTCGATAAGCCGGGCGTGAAGGCGATTGCGATTGAAGGGGCGCAGATCCTGGCAGAGCAGGCCGCAAAATATCCACAAACCGATTGGCATTTCGAATATTCGCCGGAAACCTTCTCGACTGCCGAATTGGATTTCAGCATCGAAGTTTGCAGCGCCGTTATGGAAATCCTGCGGCCGACCGTTGAAAAGCCGATCATATTCAATCTGCCTGCCACCGTAGAGGCGGCAATGCCCAACATCTATGCGGATCAGATTGAGTATTTCGGCCGCAACATTCCGAACCGTGAAGCGGTGGTTATCAGCCTGCACACGCATAATGACCGCGGCACTGGAATTGCCGCAACCGAGTTGGGGCTGTTGGCCGGGGGCGATCGCGTCGAGGGCTGCCTGTTTGGCAATGGTGAGCGCACCGGCAATGTCGACCTCGTTACCGTTGCACTCAATATGTACACGCAAGGCCTGCATCCGGGGCTCGATTTCTCGGATATCGATGAGGTCATCCAGACCGTAGAATATTGCAACCAGCTGCCCGTACACCCCCGCCATCCTTATGCCGGGGAACTTGTGTTCACCGCTTTTTCGGGAAGCCACCAGGACGCAATCAAGAAGGGTTTTGCCCATCAGGCCAAGCGCAATGATGAAATCTGGGAAGTTCCGTACTTGCCCATCGATCCGGCTGATTTGGGCCGAAGCTATGAAGCCGTCATTCGCGTGAATTCGCAAAGCGGCAAGGGCGGTGTCGCCTGGGTGCTTGAGCAGGACTATGGACTTAAACTGCCCAAGAAGATGCAGGCCGACTTTTCGCGCACGGTGCAAGAGCTTTCGGACACTACGGGCCGTGAATTGACCTCGGGCGATATCTGGGGTGCGTTCCAGGAGCGCTATTTCATCAACAAGTCGGGGCGCTTCGAACTGTTCGACTATGCAGAGAACCATGCCGGAAGTGACCGCATTTTTGTTGGTAAGCTGAAGGTAGATGGCGAGTTTCGCAGCCTTTCGGGGCGCGGCAATGGCCTGATGTCAAGCGTGATTGCGGCGCTCAAAGACCATGGTGGGCCTGAAATGGATATTGTCGATTATAGCGAACATGCTATCGGCCACGGCGCCGGCGCGCAGGCCGCAGCCTATGTCGAATGCCGGACCACCGATGGTCGCAGTCTTTTCGGCGCAGGAATCGACACCGATGTCGCTACGGCAACCGTGCGTGCCTTGCTGAGTGCTGCAAACGGCATTTGACAAGCCCCAATCGTTGCGCTCTTTACCGCTTAATCACGTGATTAAGCGTTAGGGAGTTCGCGATGTCTTTGCCTGCCATTTTTGATAGTCTTCGCCTACCGGTGATCGGTTCACCGTTGTTCATTGTATCCGGTCCGGAACTGGTGATCGCGCAATGCAAGGCGGGGGTTGTCGGCAGCTTCCCGGCGCTCAATGCACGCCCCGCGAGCCAGCTCGACGAATGGCTTCACCAGATTACCGAAGAGCTGGCAGCGCATAACCGGGACAATCCTGATCGTCCGGCGGCTCCCTATGCGGTGAACCAAATCGTCCATCGTTCGAACAACCGCCTCGATGAAGATGTCGCAATTTGCGCCAAGTGGCAGGTGCCGGTCACGATCACGTCGTTGGGGGCACGTGAGGACCTGAACCAGGCGGTACATGCATGGGGCGGCATAACGCTCCACGACGTCATCGATGATCGTTTTGCGCGCAAGGCTATCGAGAAGGGGGCCGATGGCCTGATCCCTGTCGCTGCCGGTGCGGGTGGCCATGCCGGAACGACTTCGCCCTTTGCGCTGATGCAGGAAATCCGCGAATGGTTCGATGGCCTTGTCGCGCTGTCGGGCAGCGTCGGACACGGGGCGACGATCCTTGCCGCCCAAGCCCTGCGCGCAGACTTCGCCTATTGCGGCAGCGCCTTC
>JALREL010000111.1 GCA_023262005.1 Sphingorhabdus sp.
TGGCATCCCGATCATCAAGGCGCTCCGCGAGGGGCTCACCGCCAATCGGATCGAGTGGATCGCCGGCATCATCAACGGCACCACCAACTTCATTCTGTCTGAAATGCGTGAGAAGGGCCTGCCGTTTGCCCAGGTGCTGGCCGAGGCGCAGCGCCTGGGCTATGCCGAGGCCGATCCCACCTTTGACATTGAAGGGGTCGATGCCGCTCACAAGGCCACAATTCTTGCCGCCATTGCATTTGGTATCCCGGTCCAGTTCAGCCGCTGCCATGTCGAGGGCATCACCGCGCTTCAGAGCGAGGACATTCGCTATGCCGAGCAGCTTGGCTACCGGATCAAGCTTCTCGGCATCGCGCGCCGTCGCTCGCTGCCCGAAGGCGGTGATGGGTTGGAGCTGCGCGTGCATCCCACGCTCATTCCGACGCGACGCCTGATCGCAAGCGTGGAGGGCGCGATGAATGCCGTGTGGGTGAAGGGCGATGCCGTGGGGCACACCATGTACTACGGCAAGGGTGCCGGCTCAGAGCCGACCGCGAGTGCGGTGATTGCCGATCTGGTCGATGTCACCCGCACCTTTAGCGCCGACCCGGGGCACCGCGTACCGGCACTCGCGTTTCAGCCTGAATCGCTCTCCGATATTCGCATTCTGCCGATGACGGAAATTGAGTCAGCCTACTATCTGCGCATGCGGGTGGCCGATGAACCGGGCGTTCTGGCCGATGTCACCCGCATCCTGGCCGATCTGCGCATTTCGATTGATGCGGCGCTTCAGCGCGAAGCCGGTGAGGGCGAAAGCCAGACCGATTTCATTCTGCTTACGCACCGCGCCACCGAGGGGCGGGTCGATGAGGCCATCGAACGCATTCAGGCGCTTTCCACGGTGCTCTCAAAAGTGGTGCGGCTTCGGATGGAAGAGCTGTCGTGAACTACCTCTCCACCCGCGGTGCCATGGCGCCCGCGCGTTTTTCCGATGTGCTGCTGGGCGGGCTGTCCCCCGACGGGGGGTTGGTCGTGCCCGAGCGCTATCCCCAGGTCGATGGCGCAACGCTCGCGCGCTGGCGCGAGCTCTCCTATGCCGAGCTCGCCTTCGAGGTGCTGAGCCTCTACGCCACCGACATTGAACCGGCGGTGCTTGCCGAGCTCACTGCTTCGGCCTACAGCGCGCATGTCTTCGGCAGCGAGCAGGTCACGCCGCTGTCGGCGCTGGGTACCGATGGCCTTTATCTGCTGCATCTTTCGAACGGCCCAACGCTTGCCTTCAAAGACGTCGCCATGCAGCTCCTCGGGCGTCTTTTTGAGCATGTGCTTGGGAAGACCGGCAGAGAGCTCAACATACTTGGGGCCACCTCGGGTGATACCGGCAGCGCGGCCGAGTACGCCATGCGTGGCCGTCATGGCATTCGTGTCTTTATGCTGTCGCCGCACGCGCGCATGAGCGCCTTCCAGGCCGCCCAGATGTATTCGCTTGCTGACCCTAATATTTTCAATATTGCGGTGGACGGCGTGTTCGATGATTGCCAGGACATGGTGAAGGCGGTGTCCGCCGACCTGGCCTTTAAAGAGCGCTATGCGATCGGCACCGTCAACTCCATCAACTGGGCGCGGGTGGTCGCGCAGGTGGTCTACTACTTCCGCGGCTACTTCGCCGCCACCACCAGCAATACCCAGACGGTGTCGTTCTGCGTGCCCTCGGGCAATTTTGGTAACGTACTCGCGGGGCATATCGCACGTCAGATGGGGCTCCCCATCTCCCGATTGGTGGTTGCCACCAATGAGAACAATGTTCTCGACGAGTTTTTCCAGAGTGGTCGCTATCGGGTCCGCGGGTCAGCGGAAACCTTCCAGACCAGCAGCCCCTCCATGGATATCAGCAAGGCCTCGAACTTCGAACGCTTCATCTACGACCTTGTTGGCCGGGACGGCGACCGCGTAGCCGCCCTGTGGCGCGAGATCGATGCCCGGGGTGAGTTCGACCTCAGCGCAAGCGCCGAGTTCGCCGAGATCGGACGGTATGGCTTTGCCTCGGGCCGCAGCACGCACGCCACCCGCCTCGAGACCATTCGTGCCGTTTACGCCAACCACGGTGCGGTGGTCGACACCCACACTGCCGACGGGCTGAAGCTCGCCTATCGCAAAGCGGAGGGCGCGGGACCGACTTTTGTCTTCCTGCCCGGCTATATGTCCGACATGGCCGGCGGCAAGGCGACCGCGGTGTTCGACTGGGCGGTTGCCAATGGCCGTGCATGCCTGCTGCTCGATTATGCCGGCTGCGGAGAGAGCGAGGGGGATTTCGCACAGCAGACGCTGACCGGTTGGCGCGACGATGTGCTCGCGATGATCGACGCGCTGGTGGACGGGCCGGTCGTCCTGATCGGATCGTCCATGGGTGGCTGGCTAATGCTGTTGGTTGGCGAAGTGTTGGGTGACCGGTTGGCAGGTTTGATTGGCATCGCGCCCGCGCCCGATTTCACCCGCTGGGGATTCACCGATAAGCAGCGCGAGAACATCCTCACCAAAGGCGTGCATTTCGAGCATAACCCTTATGGCCCGGAGCCGACGCCGACTTACAAGGGCCTGTATGAATCAGGCGAGGCCAGCCTGATGCTCGACCGCGCAATCGCCATACAATGCCCGGTGCGGTTGCTCCACGGGCAGGCGGATGCCGATGTGCCGTGGAAGATTTCGCTCAAGCTCGCCGATGCCCTGCAATCAACCGACGTGCACGTCACACTGGTCAAAGACGGTGACCATCGCCTGTCGCGCGACGCCGATATAGCCCTGCTGCTCGCGACGGTGGCCGAAGTTGCGGGTCAGTACCCCGCAGCCTGACCGTCTTTCCGGAACTCGCTTGCGCCCCAATAGGCGCCCGTAAGCGGATCGCGCCAGATTGCTTGGTAACCGCCATAGGGGCCGACCGCATATTTGACCTTATGCCCGCGCTTTGTGAGCTCATCGGCAATCGCTTGCGACACCCCCGTTTCTATTTCGACCACGCCGCCATCGGTCATCGCCTTGCCGCCTTCGGGATCGGTCGAGCCGTCATGGTGAAAGCGTGCGACATCGCCTGCCGCCTGCACCGTCATCCCGAAATCGACCATATTGACGACGATCTGCGCATGCCCCTGCGGCTGCATCGCCCCCCCCATCACACCGAAGGAAAGTAACGGCTTGCCGTCCTTGGTCATGAAGGCAGGGATGATGGTGTGGAATGGCCGTTTGCCGGGCGCGTAGGCATTTGCATGTTTGGCATCGAGGCTGAACTGCGCGCCGCGATCCTGGAACATGAACCCCAAAGTGCGGCCATTTCCATCATCGGGCACCAATCCCGAACCCATGCCGCGATAGTTGGACTGGATGAGGCTGACCATCATCCCGTCCTTGTCCGCGACGGTCATGTAAATCGTGTCGTTGCCGCCATCGACCGGAAGCGCCGGGTCAGCCAATGCGGCCTTGCCCATATCGATATCCGCCCGCTGTTTCGCAGCGCGTTCCTTTGACAGCAGTTCCTTGAGCGGGATTTTGGCAAAGGCCGGGTCGGCGTAATATTTTGCCCGGTCCGCAAAGGCGCGTTTCTTGGCTTCAATGAAGACATGCCAGAAATCGGCGCTGCCGCGCCCCATCGATTTCAGGTCATAGCCTTCAAGGATGTTGAGTATCTGCAAGGCGGCAATGCCTTGGCCATTGGGCGGGATTTCCCACACATCATAGCCGCGATAGTTGGTCGACACGGGCTCAACCCATTCGCTCTTGTGCGCGGCAAAATCCTCATAGCGGTGCGGGGCACCGATGCGCTTGAAATATTGGTCCATCGCCTTGGCGAGCGAACCCTTGTAGAAAGCATCGCGGCCACCCTCGGCAATTTCGATCAGGGTCAGGGCAAGGTCTGGGTTCTTGAAGATTTCACCCTCTGCCGGGGCTTTGCCACCGGGCATATAGGTGCGGCGCATATTGTCGATTTCCTCGATCACGCCTTCCTTGTGCAGCGCCTCGAAACCGGCAGTGTTGCTCTTCCAATATTGGGCAATAAGCTCGCTGACCGGGAAACCCTGCTGCGCGTAACGAATGCTCGGAGCAAGAACCGACCGCATCGGCAGCTTGCCGAAACGCCCGTGCATTTCGAACCAGCCGTCAACCGTTCCCGGAATCGTAACCGAAGCGGAGCCCCAGTCGGCAATTGTGCCATCGGAATCGCGCACCGAACGCGGCATTTTCTTCGTCCGGTCCTGTAATTGCTTCAGGCTCTGCCCCATCGGGGCGCGCCCGCTTGCGTTGAGGCCATAAAGCTTTTGCGTCTTGGGATCCCAGATGATCGCGAACAGATCGCCGCCGATGCCATTGCCTGTCGGCTCCATCAGTCCAAGCGCAGCGTTGGCGGCAATGGCGGCGTCGACTGCGCTGCCACCGGCTTTGAGGATATCGAGTGCAACCTGCGTCGCCAATGGCTGGCTGGTCGCCGCCATCCCGTTCTGCGCGATGACCGACGAACGGCTCGCACCAGCGGCACCCGAGTAGCGGTCGCCCTGGTCTTTCGGGGCGGTCTGTGCGGCAAGCGGTGTGGTGATCAGCAACGCGGCTAAAAGCGGGGTGTAGCGCATCTCTCTTCCCTTTTCCTGAGAAGCGATGCGTTACCCCCGCACCCGCCATGTTACAAGCGGGTCAATCCCCGTATCAGTCCAGATAATATTCGACCGTGGTGACCACGCGGACCTTTTTGTAAGGCGTGTCCGACACGCCCCATCCGCCGGTCGCATCGCCATCGCGCGAAGTGACTTCGAAATAGCCCTGCGTTGCGGATTTGATGCTGCCGACATCGGTGCCGCTGTCCTTGGCGAACTGTTCGGCGGCTTTGCGTGCATCCTTGGTGGCATCAGCGACCATTTCCGGCTTGATCGCGTTGAGCTTGGTATAGGTATAGCTCATGCCTGAACCTTCTTCGAGTTCGACACCCTGCTTCACCAGATCGAACTGCCGTTTGACCGCCGCCTGCGCCTTGCCGATATCGGTGGTGCGCAACGAAAGCCGTTGTTTGACCGTGTAAGTCGGCACGCCATTTTCCGAATATTGTGAAACGTTGGCGCCGGTGGGTTGCAGGTCGTCGCCCTTGAAACCGAGTTCGGTGAAAAAGGCGCGGATGGCGCGTGTGTCTGCGTCAAGGTCTGCCTGTGCGCTTTGCAGATCGCCCGCTTTCGCCGAATAGCTGATGGTCCATGTGGCAAGGTCGGCGGTCACTTCACGCTCGGCAAGACCGCGAACGGTCACCGCCCGGTCAGACTGTTTCATGCGGACGAGACCATCACCCATCAAATAGCCGCCTGCGACAAGCCCGCTTGCGAGCAATGCTGTTCCTGCCAGCCATGCCTTGCCCTGATTGGCGGTGAGCCGGCCAAAAAATCCCTGCCTGTCCTGTACGCTTTCATCTTCAAGCATTTCGCATTTCCGTTCGTTCGAAATCGGTTCGTAGCGCCTGTACGCCCCTTGCGTCGGCTGCCTTGCCGGTCCATGTTTGCGCCGACCCAGCGCGGTTCGTCGAATAGGTTTCCTGCGATGAACCGTGCCTTAACATCGATGAGTTGAAATATGTCCGTTAAGTATCTCCACAGCATGATCCGCGTTTCTGACCCTGAAGCGACCATAGCCTTTTTTGAACTGATCGGCCTCAAAGAGGTGCGGCGTTTCGACAGCGAGGCAGGGCGCTTCACCCTGATTTTCTTAGCTGCGCCGGGGCAGGAGGGGTTGGCCGAGGTCGAACTGACCTACAATTGGCCGCCCGAGAATGGCGAGGAAGAGGTCTATACCGGCGGACGCAATTTCGGGCATCTCGCCTATCGCGTCGATGATATCTACGCGACCTGCCAGGCGTTGATGGACGCAGGCCATATCATTCACCGCCCGCCGCGTGACGGCCATATGGCTTTCGTGAAGTCACCCGACGGAATTTCGGTCGAACTGCTGCAAGAAGGGTATCTGCCGCCGCAGGAACCCTGGGCGTCGATGCCCAATGTGGGGAACTGGTGATGGCATTGGAAATCGTCCGCATCCCCGTTCTTTCCGACAATTATGTCTGGCTGGTGCACGAGCCCGAAAGCGGTGAGACCATGGTGGTTGATCCTTCAGTCGCGGAGCCCGTACTCGACGAGGCACAGGCGCGCGGCTGGACGATTACCCAAATCTGGAACACCCATTGGCACCCTGATCATACGGGTGGCAATGCGGCGATCAAAGAAGCGACCGGTTGCACGATCACTGGCCCTGCCGCAGAGGCCGAACGCATCCCAACGCTCGACCGGAAGGTTGCCGAAGGGAATAGCGTTTCCCTTGGTAAAGTGAATGCGCAGGTGCTTGACGTCCCTGCGCACACTGCGGGCCACATCGCCTTTCACTTCCCGACCGAGCAGGTCGCCTTTGTCGGTGATACGCTGTTCGCCATGGGTTGCGGGCGGCTGTTTGAAGGCACGGCGGAGCAGATGTATTCAAACATGCGCAAGCTTGAGGCGCTGGGCGACGAAACCCGCATTTACTGCGCGCATGAATATACGCAGAGCAACGGGCGCTTTGCGTTGACGGTAGAGCCAGACAACAGTGCGCTGGTCTCGCGCATGGAAAAGGTCAACGCGATGCGCGAGGCGGGCGAGCCGACGGTGCCGACCACCATCGCATTGGAAAGGGCAACCAACCCCTTCATGCGCGCGGCATCGGTGGCCGAACTGGCCGCCCGCCGCGCGGCGAAGGATGCGGCTTAGGCGGTCTTCAATCGGCGTGCTGTGAACAGCATCAGCAAGGTGCTGACGCCTTCGATGATCATAGCCTGGTTGTTGGCGGCCGAAGCCGGATCGCCAAGACCTAGGCCAATCAGGCGACCGACCAGTGCAGTCCCGAACAAGGCAGCGGGGACGTAGAGCAGATTTGCCTTTTCAGGTTTCCAAGCGCCCCACAATGCGCCCACTGCAGATACCAGGAAGAAGGCCCCGAAGTCGCTGCGGACGCTGTTTATCGATGCGCCCGGCGCTTCGATCCCGAATTGTGTCGTAAAGACTTTGGGGTCGATGATCCCCTGTACCGCGAGCAGCCCGAAACCCAGGCCCCACAGGCCGACCAATATGCGCAACACCAGATTCATGATTTTTCCCCTCTCTAGCGCAGGCTTATCGGGCAATTTCGCGACTGGCAACTGGACAGGCGCGCGCTTCGCCATTAACGGCCAGCCATGACCATCCAGCCTTCGGATTCCATCCTTATCGTCGATTTCGGGTCGCAGGTGACCCAGCTCATTGCCCGCCGCGTGCGCGAGGCTGGGGTATATAGCGAAATCGCCCCATTCAACGCCGCCGAGGCTGCGTTTGAACGGATGAAGCCCAAGGGCATCATCCTGTCGGGTTCGCCCGCATCAGTACCCGAAGATGGCAGTCCGCGCGCGCCGCAATGCCTGTTTGACTCTGGCCTGCCGATCCTTGGCATCTGCTATGGCCAGCAGGTGATGAGCCACCAATTGGGCGGCGAAGTGCGCCCCGGGCATGAGACTGGTGAAGGCGGCGAGTTCGGCCGTGCCTTCCTGACCGTCACCGAGGAGTGCATACTGTTTGACGGCTTGTGGCAGGTGGGTGAGCGGCACCAGGTGTGGATGAGCCATGGCGACAAGGTGACCCAATTCGCCCCCGGCTTCCGTATCGTTGCAACTTCGGACGGCGCACCCTTCGCGCTGATCGCCGATGACGAGCGCCGCTATTATGGCACACAGTTCCACCCCGAAGTCGCGCATACGCCCGATGGGGCAAAGCTGATCGCCAATTTCGTCCACAAAGTCTGCGGGCTTTCGGGCGACTGGACGATGGCCGAATTTCGCGCGACCAAGATTGCCGAGATCCGCGAACAGGTCGGGTCGGGCCGCGTGATTTGCGGGCTTTCGGGCGGCGTCGACAGCTCGGTCGCTGCAATCCTGATCCATGAGGCAATCGGCGACCAGTTGACCTGCGTCTTTGTCGATCATGGCCTGCTGCGCCTCAACGAACGCGAGCAGGTCGAGAGCCTGTTCCGCGACCATTATAATATCCCGCTCGTCGTGGTCGATGCCGAGGAACGCTTCATGGCGGGCCTTGCGGGCGTTACCGATCCGGAGAAAAAGCGCAAATTTATCGGCGCCGAATTCATCAATGTGTTCGAGGAAGAGGCTAAAAAGCTGGGCGGGGCGGATTTCCTTGCCCAAGGTACGCTCTATCCCGATGTGATTGAATCGGTCTCTTTCACCGGCGGGCCTTCGGTGACGATCAAGTCGCACCATAATGTCGGCGGCCTTCCCGAG
>JALREL010000126.1 GCA_023262005.1 Sphingorhabdus sp.
GCGCCCCGAAGCCGAAGCGCGGACGCTTCAAGAGGTCGAGCCCGGCCAGGCCCGAGCTTGCTTCGTGCTTTTCACCCTTCAGCGCATTGCGGAACAGCCAGACAGCGCCGGCCACGACGGCAAGGGCCGCGGCGATGCCGAGGTAGCCGTGGACGATCGCCTGGCTCTCGGCCGTACGATAGGCATCCAGTTCGACGCCGGAAAGCTGATCCGCCGTCACCGTCGCCAGGCTGCCCAGGATCAGCAGCGATCCGAAATAGGGAAACACCGTCGTGCCCACTGAATTGAACCCTTGGGCAAAGGTCAGCCGGCTATGGGCCGTCTCGGGCTTGCCCAGCAGCGAGATCAGCGGATTGGACACCACCTGGACGATCACCACGCCACTGGCCAGGACGAACAGCGCCAGCAGGAACAGAGCATAGGTGGCGGTCTGGCTCGCCGGGATGAACAGCAGGCACCCAGCCATCATCGTCACCAGCCCAGCCACGGCGCCGCGCATGTAACCGATCTTCTTAACCAGCCGCGCGCCAGGGATGCCGATCACCAGATAGGCGGTGAAGAAGCAGAACTGCACCAGCATCGCCTGCGTGTAGTTCAGCGTGAAGAGTTCCTTCAGCTTCGGGATGATCACATCGTTGAGCGAAGTGATGCCGCCAAAGATGAAGAATAGCGCCATCACGAACAGGCGCAGCTCGGGCGCATCGATGTGCTGACCTTCGCTTTCAACCGGATTGCTGTCGCTGCTGCTCGCTGTTTGCGGCGCTAAAGCCATAAGTCCCTCTCCACTATATATTTGTTCTAGTGAACGTTCATATTGCGCTTAACAGGCGGCGTCACCGTGTTTTCGTATGCATCCTGCTTTTCTGGCAAGTTTGTTCAATTCGCGATTTGCGCTGGCCTATGTGGCGCGACAGATTTATCGACCTAACAAACCATGTCAGACATTGCCGCCCTGCCCGACCTACTCGAAAGATGCCGCAAAATTTGTGCGCAGCATGGCGATCGTCCGGATGCATTGATCGAGATATTGCACGCAGTTCAGGCCGAATACGGATATCTGAACGATGACGCTTTGAAGGGCATCGCTCATGCGCTCAATATCTCGCGCGCCGAGATATATGGGGTGGTCACTTTCTATCACGATTTCCGCCGTGAACCGCCCCCAGCGCATGTCGTCAAATTGTGCCGGGCGGAGGCATGTCAGGCCGTCGGATCGGAAGATCTGGCGCAGCACGCTGAAGCGCGATTGTTGGGCCATCCATCAATCGGGTTGGAGGCGGTCTATTGCCTCGGCAACTGCGCGCTTGGCCCGGCAGCGTTGGTCGATGGGGAATTGAAAGCGCGGCTGACGCCCGCAGCATTCGATACATTGGTCGAAGCGCTCGAGGCAAAAGCATGAGCGCGGTTCGGATCTTCGTCCCCGTCGATGCGGCAGCGCAATCGGCAGGTGCAAACGAGGTTGCGGCGGCGATTGCGCGCGAAGCAGCAGCGCGAGGCATTGCGATCAACCTGGTGCGCAATGGTTCGCGCGGGATGCTGTGGCTGGAACCACTGGTCGAGGTGGAGACCGCTGCGGGGCGCATAGCTTATGGCCCGGTTGAGGCAGATGATGTGTCATCTTTATTTGATGCCGGTTTCCATCTGGGCGGCGTGCACCCGCTCAGCCTCGGACTGACCGAAGCCATCCCCTATCTGGCAATGCAGGAACGGCTCAGCTTTGCACGTTGCGGCGTGATCGATCCGCTCAGCCTTGCCGATTATGAAACGCATGGCGGGCTTGCGGGGTTACGCCGTGCATTGGCAATGCAACCGCAAGAGGTTGTCGCCGAGATAACCGATTCCGGCCTTCGCGGTCGCGGCGGCGCTGGCTTCCCAACCGGTATCAAGTGGAAGACAGCGCTCGAACAGCAGGCAAAGCAAAAATATGTCTGTGCCAATGCCGATGAAGGCGACAGCGGCACCTTTGCCGACCGGATGTTGATGGAGGGCGATCCCTTTGCCTTGATCGAAGGCATGGC
>JALREL010000168.1 GCA_023262005.1 Sphingorhabdus sp.
AACATCACGTCCGGCCGGCCGGCATCGTATTCGTCGAACACGAGGGCGACATTGTGCTGGTAGGCCCAGGGCAGGATGCCCTCGCGGAATTCGGTGACCTGCTTGCCTTCCTGCAGCACGATCGCATCCTTGCCGATGAGATCGATGCGGGAAATGTGGCTGTCGAGATTGATGCGGATGCAAGGCCAGTTCAGGCGCGCGGCCACCTGTTCAATGTGGGTGGATTTGCCGGTGCCGTGGAAGCCGGAAACCATCACGCGGCGGTTATAGGCAAAGCCAGCTAGGATCGCGAGCGTGGTATCGGGATCGAAAACATAGGCCGGATCAAGATCGGGCACGCGTTCATCGGCCTCGCTGAATGCGGGGCATTCCATGTCGACATCGATGCCGAACATTTCGCGGACATTCACTTTGATGTCCGGCGCTTCAAGGATGGTGGTGGCCCGGCTGTCGGGCTGGATGTTCGGTATATCGGTCATTGGCCTTGATCTTACGAATATGCAGTTTTGAGCTGCGTATAAGCGGCAATCACGTCTTGCAACGCCTTTTCGTGGCTTCGATCGCCACCATTCCGGTCGGGATGATATTTGCGTACCAGTTGCGAATAGGCGCTGCGCACTGCCTTGCGGTCCGCATCATGGCCAAGCCCTAGCGTCTTCAGCGCGGACCGGTCTTCGCTCGACAGGATCTTGCCACCCGGCGTCATTGCCGGTTTCATCTCTTCCATGCGTCCTTTGAAGCGTGCCGAGATAGCCTCCAGCGGGTCGTTGAAGTCGGCCCAGCGTGGCGGCGAATCGGCACCCCCATTGGCACGAAAGGCGCGGGTCTCGCTCGGCCACACATTCAGTGGGCTTTGTGCCTTAGAAATTTCTTCGGCGCTCATGCCTGCAAACCAATCATAACCGGCATTGAATTCGCGGACATGATCGAGGCAGAAATAAAGATAGTCGCCAGGTCCATTGGGCCCCGGTGGTCGCCCATAGGGATTGGGCGCACGGAATTCGCCGGGATGCTGGCATCGCGGATGCTGGCATACCCTTTGCGACCCGCGCATGCGGCCATGGAATCTGTCTGGATTGCGCGGAGCGGACATGCTTTCCCCTTGGACAAAGAGGCGCGATATGGGAAGAGGTAAGCCATGACAAAAGGCCCCATCCAAGCAGAAATGGAAGCGCTGCTGACTGCCGCCTTCTCTCCTACACATCTTGCCGTCATCAACGACAGCGCAAAGCATCGGGGGCATTCGGGCGATGATGGTTCGGGCGAGAGCCATTTTACGGTCGAAATCGAAAGTGCTAAATTCGCCGGGGTGAACCGCGTGATGCGCCAGCGGATGGTGAACAAGGCGCTTGGAGACCTGCCGGGGGAACGTGTGCACGCACTGGCGATAAAGGCCCGTGCTCCAGGAGAATGACATGCTGGTAGTTACGCCGACGTCGCATGATTTGGGTATGTTCGAAGTGCGCCGCACCTTGCCTAGCATGGCACGAATCATGGTGGGGCCCTTCATCTTTGTCGACCAGTTTGGTCCGGCGCACTTTGATGTGGGGCAGGGTATGGATGTCCGCCCGCATCCGCATATCAATCTGGCAACGGTCACTTACCTTTTTGAAGGAGCCATCGACCATCGCGACAGCCTTGGCACCTATGCAACAATCAGGCCGGGCGCGTTGAACCTGATGACAGCGGGCAAGGGCATTGTTCATTCCGAACGGACACCCGCCGCAGAACGTTTATCCGGTTCACCGATCAGCGGTATGCAGACCTGGCTCGCGCTTCCCGATGGCAAGGAGGAAATCGATCCCGCCTTTGAACATGTCGCTGCAGACCAATTACCGCAAATTGACGGCGATGGCGTGGTGGCACGCGTGATCATGGGCAGCCTGTGGGGTGTCACCGCGCCGACAACACAGTATGCCGAAACGATTTATGCCGATATAGCCATGAATGCCGGCGCATCTCTGTTGATTGACGCTCAGGCTGACGAGCGCGGGATTTTGGTTGCAATGGGAAGTGCGAGCCTCGACGGGCAGGCTCTCGAAACCCACAGCCTCTATATCTTGCAGCCCGGCGTACCAATGACATTGCGAGCGTCAACCGATGCACGCGTAATGTTGTTGGGTGGTGAGGCGTTTAAGACCCCGCGCCACGTCTGGTGGAATTTCGTCAGTTCTTCGCGTGATCGGATCAACCAGGCCAAGGATGATTGGCGCGCCGGCCGTTTCCCGATTGTGCCGGGGGATGATAAAGAATCGATACCAATTCCAGAAATTCCACTGACGCGCAGCTGAGTTTATTGAAATATACAATAATATTCTGAAATTCCCTGCTAATAACACTTCGGGAATCGAAGTTGTGGGGAATATTGTGCTCGATACTACTCTAAAACGTGTATTACTTTCGACAGGGGTAGAGCTTGATGCATGTGTTATGGGTGATCCATCCAATCCACCCATCATTTTCCTGCACGGTTTTCCTGAATCGCATCGCACTTGGCGGCATCAATTGCTTGCCTTGTCTGACGAATATTATTGCATCGCTCCCGATCAACGCGGTTATCGTGGCTCTTCGAAACCGGTAGATGTTGACGAATACACGATCGACAAATTGACCGCCGATGTTTTCGCTCTCGCCGATGCTTTCGGGATCGAGCATTTCACGATTGCTGGCCATGACTGGGGTGGTGCGGTGGCCTGGAGTGTCGCGCTGAATGGCCAACCCGGCGGACTTCGCTCCAATTTTGCCTGGCGAGTGCAGCGGGCGATGCTGGCCAATGCGCCGCATCCTTGTCTCTACCAGCGCGCGCTGGTGAACGATCCCGCCCAACGTGCCGCCGCACAATATGTCCGGCTATTCCGCGACCCGGCGAGCGATGCACTGATCGACGAAGGTGGGCTGCTCGCGCTGCTGCAAAAGGCATGGGGGTGGCAAAAGCCCGCTGCGCTGGAGCAGGTAGAAGCCGATGACCTGTTAGTGGGATGGCAGGATCGCAAAGCTGCGCGCGCGATGATTAATTGGTATCGGGCATCCGAAATGCTGGTGCCCGCGGTGGGTGAAGCTGCGCAGCCGCCCGATTGGGCGGCCGGTGCGTTTCCGAAGCTCAGCATTCCGACCTTGCTGGTTTGGGCGATGGAGGACCGTGCGCTGCCGCCATCGAATATTGAGGGAATACAGGATTTGGTGCCAGATCTCGAGCTGGTGAAGCTGGAAGATTGCGGCCATTTCGTGACTTGGGAAAAGCCGGAGCCGGTGATCGCGGCTATGCAGGGTTTTCTGCGCCGAACCAATTGATTGTGCTGCCATGCGGATGACAGGTTGCAAGGTGCAGTTTTTCGCCTGTTGGCCAAAGGTCGAGCCGTAGCTGCATTGGCGAGACGGCCGGCGGGTCTGGCTCAAATCTGAGCCAGGCCAGTGGTCGTTCCGAGGATGCCGTTGCCGCGGCCTGGTTGATGGCCATTTCCATCCTCTGCTGCACTTCGCGAGGGGGATATTGCCAGAACACGCTGTGCATCACGACGCGGGCTATGCCTTCATCCTGATGTTCCCGCAGCCTGGATTCGATCCATTCGGCAGCATCGCCTGCATCGACAACTGGCGGATATTGGCGCGCGATTGTAATAGCCGCTTCGAGGCGGGAAAGCCGGTCTTGTTGATCTGGCCAGCAATAAGCGAGCAGGCGCGCGGCGATGTCAACCTTTCCCACATCAAGAGGGTTTTGATCGACACCTCTTCGGGAGATAATTTGCGGCCAGATGCCATCGGGTGCAGCACCGTGCCAATCCGGCTTGAGGTGGACGAGACCATCGGCTGGCCCGCCGTAATAGTTGCCAAGAACGTAGTGGAACCGATCAAGGTTGAGATTAAGGCCCGCGCTGGAGCCGAGTTCGATCAGTTCAATCGGCATGGCGAGTCGCTTTGCGGCGACCATCAATCCGGCCATCAAGGCGGCGCTGCGCCCTACTTCGTTGGTCTGGGGTGGGTTGTCGAGCCAAGGGTAAAGCCAATCATCCCATTCGATCAGAACACGACCCAGGGTCGCCGCAAAATTGCCAGTGCCGGCATGGTACAGCTCGGATAATTCCCCATCCTGTTGAGAACGCGCCAAAGCGTGCAAACCGCCAGCGATGCGCAGTTTCAGGGCGTCCGACATTGGTTCGCCCTGCCAATCGAGGATGCGAGCACCGGTGCGGCTGTTATGGTCGAGCGTCTCGGCCAATGTTTCAAGTATATTGGCCGTCAGCGGCGAATGCATCGCACGGCAAGTGGATGCTTGCTGGCGAAAGGCATTTCGGATGGCTTCGGACATTCACAACTCCTTGCCCTTGCTGCATCGCACAAGTAAAGCGCGCCCACAATGACTGCGCCAATCATCTTTGCCATCCCGAAGGGACGGATTCTCGACGAAGCCCTGCCGCTGATGCAGGCTGCGGGAATCGAGCCCGAAGCGGCCTTTTTCGACAAGGAAAGCCGCGCGCTGATGTTTGCCACCAACGATCCCGGTGTGCAGATAATCCTTGTGCGCGCATTCGACGTGGCTACCTTTGTGGCGCATGGTGCAGCGCAGGTCGGCATCGTCGGTTCAGACGTGATTGACGAGTTCGATTATTCGGAACTCTACGCCCCGGTGGACCTTGATATTGGCCATTGCCGCATTTCGGTTGCCGAGCCTACCGAACTCGCAGCGACTGACGATCCACGCAGTTGGAGCCATGTCCGCGTCGCAACCAAATATCCGAACCTGACCCGCAAGCATTTCGCTGCCCGCGGGGTGCAGGCGGAGTGCGTGAAGCTTAACGGAGCGATGGAAATCGCGCCTCTGCTTGGGTTATCCAGCCGTATTGTCGATCTCGTCTCGTCGGGTAAGACGCTCAAGGAAAATGGACTGGTAGAGGTCGAAAAGATTGCAGAAGTCTCGGCGCGGCTTGTTGCCAACCGGGCTGCTTTCAAGACCGATGCCCGTGTTTCCGAACTTGTCGAGAAATTCCGTGGGGCCGTCAGTGCTTAGACTTTCGATCAACCAACCCGATTTCGACCGGCAGTTTGACAAGCTGGTAAACGGGCGGCGTGAAGCCGAAGCCGATGTATCGGCGATTGTCGAGCAGACCATACGCGATGTGCGTGCGCGTGGCGATGTTGCCCTGCTCGAACTGACCGAGCGTTTTGACGGTTTCAGCCTGAGCGAACAGGGCTGGCAGATCAGTGCCGATGAATGCAAGGCGGCCTACAAGTCGCTGGCGCCCGAATTGCAAGACGCGCTCAAGCTCGCGGCGCAGCGGATCAAGGCCTATCACAAGGCGCAATTGCCGAAGGATCGCGACTATCAGGATAAGCAAGGTGTTCGCCTCGGTGCGCGCTGGGGTGCGGTCGATGCAGCCGGCGTCTACGTGCCCGGCGGTCGTGCGGCCTATCCCTCGTCGGTGTTGATGAACGCCATCCCGGCCAAGGTCGCCGGGGTGGGTCGTCTGGTGATGGTTACGCCCACGCCGCAGGGCGAGGTGAACCCCACCGTGATGGCAGCAGCCTATCTGGCCGGTGTTGACGAAATCTGGCGCCTTGGCGGCGCGCAGGCAATTGCTGCCTTGGCTTATGGAACTGACAGGATTGCGCCCGTCGATGTCATAACCGGCCCCGGAAACGCATGGGTGGCAGAAGCCAAGCGCCAGCTCTATGGTGTGGTTGGCATCGACATGGTCGCTGGGCCGTCGGAAATTGTCGTCGTCGCCGATGGCAAGAACAAACCCGAATGGATCGCCGCAGATTTGCTGAGCCAAGCCGAGCATGATCCGACCAGCCAGTCGATCCTGTTCACCGACGATGCCGAATTTGCCGACAAGGTTTCAGCAGAAGTGGACAAGCAACTCGCGATTTTGGCAACGACCAAGGTGGCGACCGAAAGTTGGCGGTCCAATGGTGCGATTGTCGTCGTCGACAAACTTGAAACTGCGATGCCGCTCGTCAACCGGCTGGCTGCAGAGCATCTCGAGCTTGCGGTGGATGACAAGCGTGCCGAACGTTTGTTTGAACTGGTCCGCCATGCCGGCTCGGTCTTCCTGGGGCGGATGACGCCCGAAGCGATTGGCGATTATGTCGCTGGACCCAACCATGTGCTGCCCACCGGCCGCCGCGCGCGCTTTTCCTCAGGCTTGTCGGTGCTCGATTTCATGAAGCGCACCAGCTTCATCGCGCTCGATAAAAAGGCATTGAAGGCAATCGGCCCGGCCGCTTTGGCGCTCGCCGAAGCCGAAGGCTTGCCCGCACACGCAGAAAGCGTGAGAAAGAGACTATGAACAAAGCCCGTTCCGCCGCCCGCCTCGCCGCCGTGCAGGCTCTCTACCAGATGGATATGGAATCGATCGGGCTGGCGCGCTTGCTGTCTGAATTCCACGCCCATCGCTTGGGCGCCGAGATTGAAGATGCGCAATATGCCGATGCAGACATCGATTTTTTTGATGACGTCGTCGCAGGCGTTGATGCGCGCCGGGCTGAAATTGACGAACTGATCGAGGCCAAACTTGGTGACCAGTGGAAAATTGGCCGGCTCGACAAGACGATGCTGCAGCTTTTGCGGGCCGGAACTTATGAGCTTCTCGCGCGTGCCGATGTCCCAACCGCTGCAGTGATCGACGAATATGTCGATGTCGCGCACGCCTTTTTCGACAAGAAGGATGCCAAATTCGTCAACGGCCTGCTCGATGCCGTGGCGAAGGAGAAGCGGGGCTGACCGCTGAATCCACTTTCATTGAGATGATGCGCGCTCTGGCGCGCGATCCGGCGGCGCGGGGATTGCTCGACGATACGGCCGTGATCGAACTTGGGCAGGAAACGCTTATCCTCACCCACGACATGATGGCCGAAGATGTACATTGGTTGCCCAAGGCAGACCCGGCTGATGTTGCCTGGAAACTGGTGTCGGTGAACCTGTCTGACCTTGCTGCAAAGGGTGCGCGGCCTTTGGGCGTGCTTTTGGGTTTCATGCTGGGCGATGGCGATTGGGACCGCCGTTTTGCACACGGGCTCGGCCAAGCGCTTGCACATTATGGTGTCGCGCTGCTTGGTGGAGATACGGTTTCGAACAAGGGTGACAAACGATCGATGGGGCTGACAGCGATCGGCGCAGCGACGCACCGCCCTGTTCCCGCCCGAAGCGGCGCACGAGCCGGCGATCTGCTTTATGTCACCGGCCATTTGGGTGACGCCCTTGCAGGATTTGAACTGATCGAAGCTGGGCTCGAGGCTCCGGATGAATTGGCCGCAGCCTACAACCGCCCAGAGGCGAGGTTGAGTGAGGGGCAGGCGCTCGCCCCGTTCGTTACCGCGATGATGGATGTGTCGGACGGGCTGTTGCTCGATGCAGAGCGAATGGCGATAGCCAGCAAGGTCGAAATCCGTATCGATATCGACACCATCCCGCTCAGCATGGCCTATCGCAGGATGCGCGGGGATGGTGTTGACAGTCGGCTGCAAGCTGCCTCTTGGGGTGATGATTACCAGCTGCTCTTCACTTTGCCGGAAGACGTCCTTCCTTCCGTAACGGCAACATGTGTTGGCGTTGTCAGTGAAGGTTCGGGGCTTGTGCTGTCGCACAAGGGCGAACGCCTGCCGCTTCCCGCATCGCTCGGTTATCAACATCATTGAATCAATTGGCCGAATCCTGCGGCTTTTAAGGGTTGCCTAAGGCCCCAAAGCACAGCATAGCAACGCGGCTTGCGCCTCATTCTATGGCGCGTTTGCAAAAAACAAAGTGGGATAAAGGGGGAAGGAATCTCCATGTCTTTGACATTAATCGCAATTATTTGCGGTGCCTTGGCTGTAGTTTACGGCTTCGTCACCAGCCGCCAGGTGCTCGGCGCCTCGGCCGGCAATGAGAAAATGCAGGAAATCGCTGGCGCGATCCAGGAAGGCGCGCAGGCCTATCTGGGCCGTCAGTATCGCACCATCGCCATGGTTGGCGTTGTCGTTGCGGTGCTGGTTGCGCTGTTCCTCAACGTCACATCGGCCGTCGGCTTCGTAATCGGCGCCGTGTTGTCGGGCGTTGCGGGTTATATCGGGATGAACATCTCGGTTCGCGCCAACGTTCGCACTGCGGCTGCGGCACAAACCGGCTTGCAGGCTGGCCTCACCATGGCGTTCCGCGCTGGTGCGATCACCGGCCTTCTGGTCGCTGGTCTCGCGCTGCTCGCAATTGCCGTGTTCTTCTATGTGTTGACCGAAGTGCAGGGCCAAGCGCCCAATGATCGCCTTGTGGTCGATGCGTTGGTTGCGCTGGCATTTGGTGCGTCGCTGATTTCGATCTTCGCGCGTCTCGGCGGTGGTATCTTCACCAAGGCTGCAGACGTCGGCGCCGACCTTGTCGGCAAGGTAGAAGCGGGCATCCCCGAAGACGATCCACGCAACCCGGCGGTTATCGCGGATAACGTTGGTGACAATGTCGGCGACTGCGCTGGCATGGCTGCCGACCTTTTCGAAACCTATGTCGTCACCGTTGGTGCCACCATGGTCCTCATCGCGCTCCTCGTGAAGGGCGCTGGCGATCTGCTGATGCCGTTGATGAGCCTGCCGCTGTTGATCGGCGGTGCGTGCATCCTGACCTCGATCCTTGGCACTTACTTCGTCCGTCTTGGCGGTTCGAACAATGTCATGGGCGCGATGTACAAGGGCTTCATCGTCACTGCGGTAGCCTCGATCCCGCTGATCTGGTTCGCAACCAGCTATGCATTGGGTGACATGAACGCGGTTATCGGCGCTGCCGAAGACGGCACGGGCGGCTTCACCGGTCGCATGCTGTTCTATTGCTCGCTGCTTGGCCTTGCCATCACCGGCATCATCATCTGGATCACCGAATATTACACGGGCACCAACTATCGCCCGGTACGTTCGATCGCCAAGGCCTCGGAAACCGGCCATGGCACCAACGTGATCCAGGGCCTGGCTATCAGCCTTGAAGCAACCGCACTGCCGACGCTGGTCATCTGCGCTGGCATCATCATCGCATTCCAGCTCGCTGGCCTGATCGGTATCGCGTTCGCCGCTACCGCAATGCTCGCACTTGCTGGCATGGTGGTTGCGCTCGACGCTTATGGTCCGGTGACCGACAATGCTGGCGGTATTGCCGAAATGGCAGGTCTTGATGACTCGGTTCGTGAAAAGACCGACCTTCTGGACGCTGTTGGCAACACCACCAAGGCTGTTACCAAGGGTTATGCCATCGGTTCGGCTGGTCTTGCTGCGCTCGTGCTGTTCGCAGCTTACACCACCGACCTTCGTGAGTTCTTCCCGAACCTCGAAGTCGATTTCGGCCTTGAAAACCCCTATGTCATCGTTGGTCTGCTGCTCGGCGCGCTCCTCCCGTACCTTTTCGGTGCGATGGGCATGACCGCGGTGGGCCGTGCGGCTGGCGACGTCGTCAAGGACGTGCGTGACCAGTTTGCGAACGACAAGGGCATCATGGCCGGCACCAGCCGTCCGAACTATGCCCGTACGGTCGACCTCGTCACCAAGGCGGCAATCAAGGAAATGATCATCCCGTCGCTGCTGCCGGTGCTTGCACCGATCGCGGTGTACTTTGTGATCACTGCCGTTGCCGGCCAAGCCAACGGCTTTGCCGCGCTTGGCGCTCTGCTGCTTGGTGTGATCGGCGGCGGTCTCTTCGTCGCTCTCTCGATGACCTCGGGCGGCGGTGCTTGGGACAATGCCAAGAAGTATATCGAAGACGGCAATCATGGCGGCAAGGGCAGCGAAGCCCACAAGGCTGCCGTGACCGGCGATACTGTTGGCGATCCCTATAAGGATACAGCCGGCCCCGCCGTGAATCCGATGATCAAGATCACCAATATCGTCGCGCTGCTGCTGCTCGCAGCCCTTGCGCACGGCACTGTCTGATCTGACATCCAACCGAAAAAGAAAGACCCCGCCGGAGCGATCCGGCGGGGTTTTCTTTTGGGCGAAACCCGGAGCAGCGAAAAACTGCGATGCAATTCAAAGGCTACTTGCAGCTTGGGCTTTCGCTGATATTCCTAGCGGCCTCTTGCAAAAACACGGGGGAGCTTGCTTTCGATGAATTCTGGGACTTCGTTTTTGATTGGTGCAGCATTGCTCTTGGGAACAGCATTGCCTGCGACTGCAGCGTCAGCCCAATCGGATAAAGCGGTCGCGACCGGGGAGAAGTCTGGTCGGATTGCAACGGAAAAGTTCGGCCGCCGTCCTTTCATGCAGCAACCCCGCTTGTCACCAGACGGCACCAAGATTGCGGTCCGAATGGGTAATAAAGGGATCGATTATCTCGGTATCATCGATTTGACCAAGCCCGGTTCAAAGCCGGAATTTTTTGCCCGCGTTGAAGAATTCAAGGACGTCGGAGATCGCACCTTGGCCCAATGGCGTTGGGTAGGCGATCGTACGGTCGTGATGACCTATGCTTCACGCGAAAACATTTACGGCACCCGCGCTGACCTGACGCGCTTGGTGGCATATGATCTGGAATCGAAAAAGCTGATCCCGCTGGCATGGGAAGATACATCGGTCAGCGGTGCCAATATCCTGCATGTGAACCATGATAGTGAGACGTTGCTGTTGCAACGGACGTCGTTCGAGAATGACCAGCGTGCATTCATGCCGGAAGTGGTTTCGGTGAATGTCAGGGATGGCGCGGTTAAGGTAATAATGCGACCCAATCCCGTGGTCGGGAACTGGATCGTGGACGGCAAAGGCGTTGTCCGGGCCTCGGTTGGCTATGATCGGGATAATGGCAAGACCCGCATCATGTATCGCTCTGGCGACAAGGGTTATCTGGAAACGGTCTATAATGAAGCAGATAGGACTTTCTCCCTGTCTGAAGCCTATCCGCAAATCTTCCTCGACGAACCTGACATGGCTTTGGGAACCAACAACAAAGACGGCTTCAACAAGGTCTACAAGTTCAACATGAAAACCATGGAGCCTGTTGGCGGCCCCATTTTCGAAGTATCCGGCTATGATGTAGGTGACCTGATTGAAAATCAGGACGGGAACAGGTTGATGGGGATCAACTATGTTTCGGACAGGCCGCGTACCAAGTGGCTCGACAAGCGCATGGCCACGATCCAGAAATTCCTCGATGAAGAATTTGGCGAGGCTAATGCTCAGATATTCTCGTCGAACCGTGATTACACCAAATTGCTGATAAATCTGGGCGGTCCTGACCAGGCTGGCTCGATTTACCTCTATGATGTTCAAAGCGGCGATTTCCAGCTGTTGGGGCATCGCTATGCAGCATTGCGGGATATGAAACTCAATCCGATGAAAACCATCCGCTACAAAGCTAGCGACGGCGAAACAATCGAGGCATTTTTGACGATGCCACGCCACCGTCCCAATGCCAAAAAATTGCCGATGGTCATGATTACCCATGGCGGACCTTTCGGCCCGCGCGACATGCTGAGTTTTGATGTGTGGGCACAAGCCATCGCCGAAATGGGCTATGTTGTGGTTCAGCCGAATTACCGCGGTTCGGGTGGTTATGGTCGTGAATGGATCAAGAAGGGCCGCGACAACGGCTTTGGTCTACGCATGCAGGACGATCTGAACGATGCAGTCGATCATCTCGCCAATGAAGGGATCGTCGATCCTAAGCGCGTATGCATGATGGGCTGGTCGTATGGGGGATATGCGTCAGCACGTGCAGCACAGCGCGATCCCGATAGGTGGCGCTGTACCATTGCCGGGGCGGGTGTTTACGATCTGCCGGAAATGCGCAAATATGATGTCAGCTATCTTGGTTCGTTCGGTTCCAATTATCTCGCCAAAGGTGCGGCTGAATTGACCGATGTATCGCCAGCTCGGAATGCGAAGGGCAAATGGTCTCCAATTCTGATCGTGCATGGTGCGCGAGACCAACGCGTGCCCGTTGCCCAAGCCAAACTGCTAGTAAATGCTTTGAAGGCAGCCGGGAAAAAGCAGGGCGTCGATTTCGAATATGTCGAGCAAAAGGAAAACACGCACAATTTCCCGTTCGAAGCCGACCAGATAGAATGGCTTGAATCGGCCGAAAAATGGCTCGCTAAGCACAATCCCGCATATGTTGAAAGCGATGCGGACAAACCAGTACCGGTTGCAATTTCGAGTAAATAACGACCCGGTTCATTACTGACTTTGTGTTAGCACAATTTTTGCGACTATTTGTTATACATGACGAGTGGAACCAGCTCTGTCAGACCAGCGACAGGCACGATCGACCGTCGATGTCCCGATAAATCCTGTCCTTGAAGGGGCAGGGGGAGGTGGCGTTCGTCGTGGTTCCACCACCTTCATGACGATACAGCAGGCGATCGCCGATCCGGTGATTTCGCAAAGCTGGTCTAAACTTGCCAACCTTGCAATTGAGCCAAACCCCTTTGCCGAGCCATGGTACCAGGCGGCTGCTGTGCAGTCGCTTGCGCCCAATTCCACACGGCAAATTGCAGCCTGTTGGGAAGGGGAATCGCTTCTGGGCCTTATTCCGTTAATGCGTTCTAATACCTATGCTGGTCTGCCCTTGGCGCATTTGCAAAATTGGGTGAACCACAATGCCTTCCTAGGCTCGCCTCTGGTTGCAAAAGGCCGTGAACGGGATTTCTGGCACGGCCTGCTTTCGGCGCTGGATAATGGCCGAGACCGTGCATTTTTTCTACACCTCACCGCCATGCGCCTCGATGGTCCAGTGGCTGTCGCGCTGGAGCAGATATGCAACACACAGGGGCGGCGCTTCGCAATTTTCCAGCGCGAAGAACGCGCTTTGTTGGAACATGGCCTTTCGCCCGAAGCCTATCTCGAAGCCAATGTACGGGGAAAGAAGCGCAAGGAATTGCGACGTCAACATAGCCGACTTTCCGAACTGGGTGATATTAGCTTTGAACGCAGTTTTGGGGATGCCGGGCTTGCCGACTGGATTGCTGAATTCCTCGCGCTTGAACGGCGCGGCTGGAAGGGATCCAATGGCTCTGCGCTCGACTGCGCCAAGGAAACACGCGAGCTGTTCCGAAACGCCCTCTTTGGAGCGGCCAAGGAAGGTAAACTCGAATTGCTTGCGCTGCGCCTTGATGGGCGCGCCATTGCGATGCTGGTCAATTTCATCACACCGCCTGGCGCCTTCTCCTTCAAGACGGCTTTTGACGAAGACTATGCGCGTTTTTCGCCTGGCGTGTTGTTGCAGATCCACAATCTTGCTCTTTTGGAGCGTGAAGACATTGCCTGGTGTGACAGTTGTGCCGCGCAGAACCATCCGATGATTGACAGCATCTGGTCGGGCCGCCGCAGCATAGGGCGCTATTCGATCGCAATTGGTGGACCTATCAAGCGTGCTGCCTTCACCGCCCTGCTGGCGGCCGAACAGGCCAAAGGGCGCCTGCGCCGAGCGAC
>JALREL010000175.1 GCA_023262005.1 Sphingorhabdus sp.
CGTAAGTCGCTGGGTCATCTAGCGTCAGCTTGTCAAATTCGACAATCACCCCGCGTTTGGCGAGCATTTGCGCAGCTTTCTGCAACACCGACAGCGTTTTCAAACCGAGGAAGTCGAACTTGACCAGCCCTGCCGCCTCGACAAATTTCATGTCGAACTGCGTTACCGGCACGTCCGATCGCGGATCGCGATAGAGCGGCACCAGTTCTGACAAGGGGCGGTCACCGATCACCACACCGGCAGCATGGGTCGAGCTGTGGCGCGGAAGACCTTCCAGCTTCATGGCAAGATCGAACAGGCGCTTCACCTGTTCGTCGCGACGATATTCCTCGCGCAACTCGGGAACGCCGCCCAGCGCCTTTTCTAGATCCCACGGATCTGTTGGATGGTTGGGTACCAGCTTGCACAACCGGTCCACCTGGCCATAGCTCATCTGCAACACGCGCCCGGTATCACGAAGAACCGCGCGCGCCTTCAACTTACCGAAGGTGATGATCTGCGCGACCTGATCGCGCCCATATTTTTCCTGCACATAGCGAATGACTTCGCCGCGACGCGTTTCACAGAAGTCGATATCGAAGTCGGGCATCGATACGCGTTCAGGATTGAGGAAACGTTCGAACAGAAGGCCTAACTGCAACGGATCAAGATCGGTGATGGTAAGCGCCCATGCGACCACAGAGCCTGCACCCGAACCGCGCCCCGGCCCCACCGCAATGTCATGCGCCTTCGCCCATTTGATGAAATCGGCAACGATCAGGAAGTAGCCCGGAAAACCCATAGAGCAGATAACGTCGCACTCAAACTCGAGCCGTTCGAAATAGGGCTTCCGCGCTGCTTCATCGGTAATCCCCGCATGCTCAAGCCTTGCGATCAGGCCTTCGCGAGCGTCATTGCGTAGTTGCTGCTCCTCCGCCTCCCTGTTGCCCGCGAGACTGGGGAGGATCGGCTTGCGCTTTGGCGCCCCGACGCCGCAGCGCTGCGCAACGACCAAACTGTTCGCCAAAGCCTCCGGTACATCGGCGAACAGTTCCGACATTTGCTGCCAGGTCTTGATCCATGCGTGCGGTGAACTTTTCCGCCGATCTTCATTCTCGACATATTCGCCGTCGGAAATGCAGAGCATCGCGTCGTGCGCCGCATAGAAATCGGGTTCGGCAAAACAGGCCGGATTTGTGGCCACCAATGGCAGGTTTCGCTCAAAAGCCAGCGCAATTAGCGCTTCTTCGGCTGCATCTTCGACAGCATCGCCGCGACGGGCAAGCTCGATATAGAGACGATCCGGGAATAGTTTCTGTAACCGGGTGCAATATTCCGCAGCACTATCGAGTTGGCCATCTGCGAAAAGCCGAGCAAGGCCGCCTTCTCCGCCTGCAGTTAACGCGATTAGGCCATCGGTATGACCTTCCAACTGCGCAAAGCGCACCTGTGCTTCGCTGTCATCCGGATTTTCGAGATGCGCCATCGACGTCAGGCGGCACAGATTTTCATAACCCCGCTCATCCTGCGCATAGAGCGCAATCCAGTCACGCACTGATTGCCCGCCACTAAATTCGGGCGGCCTTTGCAGGCCGAGCATCAGCCCCATGATCGGCTGGACGCCCACGCCGCGGCAGCCATCCTCAAAAGGCATGACGCCATACAAGCCGTTACGATCGGTGATTGCGACTGCGGGAAAGCCGAGGCCTTTGGCATATTTGCCGATTGCCTTGGGTTCGATCGCCCCTTCGAGCATCGTATAGGCGGAAAAAACCCGCAAAGGGACGAAGGGTGCAATTGCCATGACAGCAACGTGGTGCAGCGGCGCTGATTCTGCAATCAGAACCAGCGGCTAATTTGTGGACAATTAATACCGCGAAACCGCAGACTTAACCGAGCAGCTTCTCGATATCCTTTTCGAGCGAACCCGGCGTAACTTGCGGACCATAGCGTCCAACCACCTTGCCATCGCGATCCACCAGGAACTTGGTGAAATTCCATTTGATGGCGCGCGTTCCCAAAAGGCCGGCTTGCTGGTCTTTCAGATGTTTCCAAAGCGGGTCCGCATTGTCGCCGTTGACCTCAATCTTCTTCGCGAGCGGGAAAGTGACGTCGTAGGTCAGCGAGCAGAAATTCTTGATTTCCTCTTCGTCGCCAGGCTCCTGCGCACCGAACTGGTTACAAGGGAATGCCATGACAACCAGGCCCTTGTCGGCATATTTCTCGTGCAGCGCTTCAAGTCCTTTATACTGCGGTGTGAAGCCGCATTTGGACGCGGTGTTCACCAGCAACAGCACCTTGCCCTTAAATTCAGACATGTCCTGTTTGGCGCCGCCCGGCATATCGACTGTGAAATCGTGGACATTCATGGTCTTCTCTCCTCCAACACGCCATCGTGCAAGCGCACGACGCGGTCCATTTTGGCCGCGAGGCGTTCATTATGCGTGGCGACCAGCGCGGCAGAGCCTTGTTCGCGCACCAGCGCCATAAATTCGCCCAAAACGACATCGGCGGTATGTTCGTCGAGATTGCCGGTAGGCTCGTCAGCCAGCACCAGCCTTGGCTTGTTCGCGAGCGCACGCGCCACTGCAACACGCTGTTGCTCTCCACCCGATAGCTTTGACGGGCGATGTTCGAGCCGTTCGCCAAGGCCGAGCGTTGACAGCAACTGTGTAGCGCGGTCGCGGGCTGCATCAGGCTCTACTCCCGCAATCAGTTGCGGCAGGACAACATTTTCGAGCGCATCGAAATCGGGCAACAGATGATGGAACTGGTAAACGAACCCAAGTTTCTCGCGACGCACCACAGTCGCACGATCCGGCCCGGCATCCCGCATTTCTTCGCCATCGATCAGGATTGAACCGGTAAAGCCGCCCTCGAGCAGGCCAAGAGCCTGCAACAATGTCGATTTGCCCGTGCCCGATGGCCCCAGCAATGCGACCAACTCCCCTTCGCGGATCGAAAGATCGACGCCGCGGAGCACGTTTATCGTGACATCACCCTGCGTGAAACTGCGCCGCACATCGCGCATTTCGGCCACTGTCTTATTCATAGCGCAGCACCTGCACCGGATCGGTTCCTGCAGCCTTGAAGGCGGGATAGAGCGTTGCAAGGAAACTGAAAAACAGCGCCAATGTGCAGATCGCCAATACTTCGAACGGGTCGGTACGCGACGGCAATTCGGTAAGGAAGCGGATCGAAGGATCCCACAGTTCGAGGCCGGTGACGAACTGGATAGCCGTTACGATCGATTGCCGGAAAAACAGGAATATGAAACCGAGGATGAGCCCGGCGACCATGCCGGCCACGCCAATCAACAGTCCCACCGTCACGAAAATCTTGAGCAGCGATTGCCGCGATGCCCCCATTGTCCGCAATATGGCTATGTCGCGGGTTTTGGCACGCACCAGCATGATGAGGGATGACAATATGTTGAACACGGCAACCAGAACGATAATCGATAGCACAACAAACATCGCGACCCGTTCAACCGCCAAAGCCTCGAACAAGGACGCATTCATGCTTTTCCAGTCGACAATCTGACCTCTGTTCTCAAGCTTGGGCAATAATGGCAGGAGAATCTCGTTCACCTTATCGGGGTTATCGGTCTTAATCTCGATCATGCCGATTTCATCCCCCAT
>JALREL010000129.1 GCA_023262005.1 Sphingorhabdus sp.
GCGGCAAGGTGATCCGCGAGATCGTCGCCACCACTGGTGCCAAGGTCGATATCGATGACGAAGGCGTGATCAAGATCTCGTCCAGCGATCTTTCGCAGATCGAAGCTGCTCGCAAGTGGATTGCAGGTATCGTCGAAGAAGCAGAAGTCGGAAAGATTTATGACGGCAAGGTCGTCAATATCGTCGATTTCGGTGCGTTCGTGAACTTCATGGGTGGCAAGGACGGCCTCGTCCACGTCTCCGAAATGAAGAATGAGCGCGTAGAAAAGCCGACCGATGTCGTTTCGGAAGGCATGGACGTTAAGGTCAAGGTCCTCGAAATCGATCCGCGCGGCAAGGTTCGCCTTTCGATGCGTCTCGTTGACCAGGAAACCGGTGAAGAACTGGAAGACACCCGTCCGCCGCGCGAACCCCGGGGTGACCGCGGTGAGCGTTCCGATCGCGGTGACCGTGGTGACCGTGGTCCGCGCCGAGACCGTGGTGGTCGCGATGGTGGCCGTGGCGGCCGCGATCGTGGCCCGCGCCGCGAGCGTTCAGAAGGTGGTGAGGGCGGCGACCCGAACCATGTTCCGGATTTCCTCAAGGATTGATCCTACAGGACAGATTTACAGGAAAAGGGCTGCTTCGGCGGCCCTTTTTCATTTGTGAATTACGGGTTTGCCGGCTTGGTTCATCCACGATACAGCCCGACGAATAAAGAAAGCGCAAAAGCCTTGGCGAGTGGACCAAGTGCCATTAAGGGATGCCCATGCAGAAAAAGCTTATTGCACCGCTCGCGCTTGGTTTGTCGGCCATGTTGCTTTCAGGATGTTCTTCGCTGGGACTTGGCGGAGGACGTGATGGTACGGATACCCGTTATGTCGCGCGCGACGTAAATACGCTTTATCTGGCTGCAAAAGACAGGCTCGACCGCGGGCAGTATCAGATGGCTGCCGCCCTGTTTGACGAGGTGGAGCGCCAGCATCCTTACTCGCCTTGGGCCCGCCGTGCGCAGTTGATGAGCGCCTTCAGCTATTACATGGCGCAGAAATACAACGAATCGATTTCATCTGCCCGCCGCTTCCTGTCTATCCACCCGGGTAACAAGGATGCGCCTTACGCTTATTACCTGATCGCGCTTTGCTATTACGAGCAGATCAGCGACGTAACCCGCGACCAGAAGATTACTGAACAGGCTCTTTCGGCTTTGGGTGAAGTGCAGCGCCGCTATCCCAATACGCGCTACGCTGCCGATGCCGGATTGAAGATTGACCTTGTTCGCGACCATTTGGCAGGCAAGGAAATGGAAATCGGGCGCTTTTACCAGCGCCGTGCACTTTGGCTGGCTGCTTCTTTGCGCTTCAAGGAAGTGGTTCAGAAATATGAAACCACCACCCATGCGCCAGAGGCGTTGTACCGGATGACCGAAAGCTATCTGGCGATGGGAATCCCTGAAGAAGCCAAGCGGTCGGCAGCGGTTCTGGGTGCAAACTATCCGGGCAGCAAATGGTACAGCCGAGCCTACGAACTGATGCAGAAGCACGCTCCGGGAGCGTGATATTGCAGCCATGCTGACGGGCCTTTCGATCCGCGACGTGGTGCTGATCGAGGCGCTTGACCTCGAATTCGACGCTGGCCTTGGTGTCCTCACCGGCGAAACCGGTGCCGGCAAATCCATTTTGCTTGATGCCCTGGGTTTGGCGCTTGGAGCCCGCGCCGATAGCGGGCTGGTACGGTCAGGCGCGGAAAAGGCCCAAGTTACAGCCAGTTTTGATGCCCCTGCCAATGTCGTCGCGTTGCTTACCGAGAACGATATTTCGATCGAGAACGGAGAGGCGTTGATGATCCGCCGCTCGGTTCGTGCCGATAGCGGAAGCAAGGCGTTTATCAACGATCAGCCCTGTTCGGCCGCGTTGCTGCGTGATGTGGGCCTGCATCTGGTTGAGATCCACGGCCAGCATGATGATCGCGGCCTTCTGAACCCGCGCGGCCACCGGGCGCTGCTCGATGCTTTTGGCCGCTGCGACACTGCGTCTGTGTCTGGACTTTTTGCTGCATGGCAGGATGCCAAGGCAAAACTGGAAAGCGCCCGTGAAGCGCTCGAAAATGCGGCTCGTGATCGGGAATGGCTGGAGCACGCGGTCACTGAATTGCGGCGATTTGCGCCGCAGGAAGGCGAGGAAGAATCACTCGCAGGCGAACGCGCAGATATGCAGAAGGGCGAACGCATCGCCGAAGATTTACGCGCAGTTCTTGAGGCTTTTGAAGGTTCGGAAAGCGGATTGGCAAAGCTGCGCAGTGCCGCGCGCAAGCTTGACCGCGTGGCAACCGAGCATCCGCTTCTCGCCGAAGCCCTTACTGCATTGGATCGTGCGGTAATCGAGGCCAGCGAGGCGGAAGACAAGCTAATCGCAGCAACACAAGCGTTGAGTTTCGATCCCGAGCGTCTCGATGCCATCGAAGTGCGCTTGTTCGATCTGCGCGGATTGGCACGCAAGCATAATGTGCGCCCCGAAGAACTGGCCCAACTGACAGAAGAATTGGCGGCAAAGCTTGATGCCATCGAGGCAGGCGGAGAGGGGCTCGCTAAGTTGGAGGCAGAAGTCGCCCGGCATGGAGAGGCCTATCGCAAGGCAGCATCTGCTCTGTCGGCGCAACGCAAGGAAGCGGCAAAGCGCCTTGATGCAGCTGTTGCTGGCGAGTTGGCCCCGCTCAAGCTTGACGCCGCAAAGTTCCAGACGGCGGTGGAAGAACTGCCGGAAGATCGCTGGACAGCGACCGGCATGGACCGGGTGGAGTTCCTGATTTCAACAAATCCGGGCGCTCCATTCGCCCCGCTCGCAAAGATTGCCTCAGGTGGGGAGTTGTCTCGCTTCATACTCGCTCTCAAGGTGGCGCTCGCAGAAGAAGGCGGCGCAGCAACGATTATTTTCGACGAAATAGATCGCGGCGTTGGTGGTGCTGTCGCTTCAGCGATTGGAGAGCGGCTCGCGCGCCTGGCGGGTGCTGGCAAGCAACTGCTTGCTGTAACGCACAGCCCGCAGGTCGCGGCCAAGGGGCAGTCGCATTATTTCATCGCCAAATCGAGCGAAGGTACCGTTACCCGCACGGGCGTCACCCGTCTAGATTCGGATGGCCGCCGTCAGGAAATTGCGCGCATGCTCTCCGGTGCGGAGATTACCGATGAGGCACGGGCGCAAGCTGCGCGGCTGATGGAGGATGTGTGAGCGAGGTTGAAAACCTCTCCGAAGCCGAAGCTGCCAATGAACTGATGCGTCTGGCGAAGGCGATTGCGCATCATAACAAGCTCTATCATGCACATGATGCGCCCGAGATATCCGACGCGGAGTTTGATGCTCTGGTGCGGCGGAACAATGAGCTTGAGGCAGCTTTTCCGCAGCTGGTGCGGGCCGACAGCCCCAATGCGCAGGTGGGTGCTGTGGTAGAGGCGTCGCCGCTGAGCAAGGTCACCCATGCCAAGCGCATGATGAGCCTCGACAACGCATTTGCCGATGAGGATGTCGAGGATTTCGTGGCGCGGGTTCGCCGCTTTCTGAACCTGCCGTCCGATGTACAGATCGCGTTGACAGCAGAGGACAAGATTGACGGCCTGTCCTGCTCGCTGCGCTATGAAAATGGCGAGTTGGTGCAGGCAGCCACGCGCGGTGACGGGCAGGTAGGCGAGGATGTCACCGCCAATGTCCGCACCATCGCCGATATTCCGCATCGACTGTCTGGCGATGCGCCTGCTGTTTTTGAAGTCCGCGGCGAAGTCTTCATGGCCAAGGCCGATTTCGAAGCACTCAACGCGCGCCTGTTGGCTGAAGCAGAAGACCCGGAAAAGGCCCGCCAATTTGCAAATCCGCGCAATGCGGCGGCAGGATCGCTGCGGCAGAAAGATCCGGGTGTGACGGCATCCCGGCTCTTGCGTTTCTTGGCGCATGGCTGGGGTGAGGCAAGCGCCATGCCTTCGGACAGCCAATTTGGCGTCATGCAAGCAATCGCTGCATGGGGCATTCCGGTTTCGCCTTTTCTGAAGCAAGTGGACGGTGCGTCGGGCGCGCTGGCGCAGTATCGCGAGATTGAGCGGCTACGCGCAGACCTGCCTTATGACATCGATGGCGTGGTCTATAAGGTCGACCGCCTCGATTGGCAGGAGCGTTTGGGCTTTGTCGCGAAGGCGCCGCGTTGGGCGATTGCGCACAAATTCCCGGCGGAGCAGGCCGAAACGACGCTCGAAGCGATCGACATCCAGGTGGGGCGCACGGGCAAGCTGACGCCGGTTGGCCGGTTGAAGCCGGTGACGGTGGGCGGTGTGGTTGTCTCAAACGTGACGCTGCACAATCGCGACGAGATTGCTCGCCTTGGCGTGCGACCTGGCGACCGCGTGAAGGTGCAGCGGGCAGGGGATGTCATCCCGCAGATTGTCGAAAACCTGACCCGCGATGCGGCGCTACCCGATTACCATTTTCCCGATCACTGCCCCGAATGCGGCAGCGAAGCAGTCGCCGAGGAAGGCGAAGTTGATGTCCGCTGCACCGGCGGGCTGATCTGCCCGGCACAGCGGGTTGAACGGCTGAAGCATTTCGTCAGCCGCGCCGCGCTCGATATCGAAGGGTTGGGCGAAAAGACCATCCAGGAGTTTTTCGACCTCGGCTGGTTGCATTCACCCGCAGATATCTATCGTCTTCGAGAGCATCGCGCCGAGATATTGGGCCGTGAGGGTTGGCAGGAAAAGTCTGTGGACAACCTGTTGAATGCGATTGAAGCGAAAAGAGCGCCAGATGCAGCACGTTTGCTGTTCGGCTTGGGTATCCGGCATGTAGGCGCGGTCACCGCGCGAGACCTGCTCAAGAATTTCCAGACCTTGCCGCGCCTACGCGAGATTGCTTCGTCGGATGCCGGCGAAGCTGATCTCACACAAATTGACGGGATTGGCCCGGTTGTAGCGGAAGCGTTGCGCGAATTTTTCCACGAACCGCATAATGTAGAGGTGTGGGAAGACCTGCTGAAGCAGGTCTCGCCGCCCGATTATGTCGTTGCGGTAAAGGCATCGTCGGTTTCGGGTAAGACCATAGTCTTCACCGGCGCGCTCGAAACGATGAGCCGCGACGAGGCGAAGGCGCAGGCCGAAGCATTGGGCGCGAAGGCCGCCGGCTCGGTTTCTGCAAAAACCGATCTGGTCGTGGCAGGCCCCGGCGCCGGTTCGAAACTTAAAAAAGCGCAGGAACTGGGGATCGAAGTGATCGACGAGGCCGCATGGGCAGCGATCGTCGCCGCCGCTGGTTAGTCGAACCAGCGCATCACGCCGCCGGGCATTGGCGTCCATATACCCATGCGAATACCCGCTTTGCGCAACACGGCGCCGGTCCACTCATTACAGGTGGTATATGCCGAGTAATGTCCGACACTGTCATAGAACAGGTTGTTCTCGCTATAGGCCGGATAGGCCGTGCTCCGGCCATCGGCGGTTAGACGGAATGTCGACCGGATGGAGGACATGATGCTGTGAAATTGCGCTTGCGTGACGAGGAAGCGCTTGCGGTGCGGGGCAGGGCGCGGGTCGACCAAATGGTAGATGTGCAGCGTCGTTTCGTCGGAGCCAATGATAGCGGATGCAACGTCTGCGACTTTGACATCACCCCAGGTGCGCGCATTGCGATAGACGCGGCGGTGGCCCCAGCCGATCATGGCGTGCGTGCCGTAAAGATTGCTATCTGCAAGATGCTCCGGTCGGATCAGGTCCGACAGATCCTCACCCGCAGCCGACATTGGCACAATCAGGCTGACATGCACGCCGTTGGTCTCGACAAAAATGGGTATACCCCGATCGGGCTCTCGCCAATTATCATTGGCGGGAATGACGCTGCCCCCAAGGGCGGCAAGGAAAAACACGCCGATAACTAGCGATGGCCAACCTACCAAAGCCCGCAGGGCACTGCCTGCGCTGTTGATGTGAAACAGTTTCAAGTGTAACTATCTTCCATGGCCGATTTCACTCATGTCTATGATGCCCCGCCACCGGGTGCAAATGCGGATTGGACAGTCCCGCAAAAATGGGACGCGTTCTCCGCCGATGAACATGCGATGTGGGATCGGCTCTTTGCACGCCAATCCGAAATGCTGCCGGGGAGGGCATGCGACGCCTTCATGCGCGGCATCGACGTACTGAAACTGGAAAAGCCCGGAATTCCCGACTATCGCGAACTGAACGAACGCCTGAAATCGGCAACGGGTTGGCAAGTCGTCGCGGTGCCGGGGCTTGTTCCCGACGATGTGTTTTTCGATCATCTTGCCAACCGGCGTTTTCCGGCAGGCAATTTCATCCGTACACCCGAACAACTCGATTACCTTCAGGAACCCGATGTGTTCCACGATGTTTTCGGCCATGTCCCGATGCTCGCGGACCCGGTTTTCGCCGATTATATGGTCGCTTATGGGAAGGGCGGATTGCGCAGCCTTGGCTTTGGCGCATTGCATAAGCTTGCGCGGCTGTACTGGTATACGGTCGAGTTTGGTTTGATCGAGGAACCAGCGGGGCTGCGTATTTACGGCGCGGGTATCGTATCCAGCTATGGTGAGAGCATTTTCTGCCTCGACGATCCCAGCCCCAATCGTATCCGTTTTGATTTGTTGCGCCTGATGCGCACTGAGTATCGGATTGACGATTACCAGCAGAATTATTTCGTGATTCCCTCGCTCGAACATCTGTTGAAGGTCACGATCGAAACCGATTTTGCGCCGCTCTATGCGCAACTTGAATCGCTGCCAGATATCCCAATCGCCGACATCCTTCCCGACGATGATGTCATCACCCGAGGTACGCAGGCTTACGCCTACGCAAAGGCCAAATAAAAGGCCCCTTCCTGCGAAAGGAAGGGGCCACCGGCAACCAGGCGATGGGAGGGGGGATCGGAATGCCCGGTCGCCAATATCGCTCAGGGCATCAAAACACTGTCGATGACGTGTACGACGCCGTTCTTCTGGCGCAGATCCGCAAGTGCAACGGTCGTTTTGCCGCCTTTGGCGTCGGTAACGATCAGCTTGTCACCATACATCGAAGCAGTCAGTTTCTGGCCCTGGACGGTCGTCAGCGTGGCTTTGCCATTCCCGCTCTTGATCGCTGCCGCGATCGCCTTGCTGTCAAAGGTGCCGGCCACAACATGGTAGGTCAGCACTGTGGTCAGCGTGCCCTTGTTTTCAGGCTTCACCAAGGTTTCGACAGTGCCAGCCGGAAGCTTGCCAAAGGCTGCATTGGTCGGCGCGAATACCGTGAACGGGCCCGGGCTGGCGAGTGTATCGACAAGGCCAGCAGCTTTGACTGCGGTGACGAGGGTTGAGAGATCGGGCGTTGCAACTGCGGCTTCAACGATATTGGTTTTGGGAGCCGCCATGCCATGATGGCTATGCCCATGGTTGTGGGCATGGCCGATGGTGGCGGTTGAAGCCAGTGCTGCGGAGGCGAGTGCAATCTTGAAAAGGTTCTTTTTCATGGTTTTTCCTTCTGCAAGACATGTGGGGGAATACATGTCGGACGCAGTTACGGATCGCTGCACCAGACGGATGCATCCCCGGTGAAAAAAATTTCAGATTGTGTCTATCGCGCCTTTGGCGATCACCGGGCCGGTCGCTTTGCCACCGGGGGCGCCGCCTGCAGGCTCAGGCGTTATCGCGAACAAGGCGCCCTTGTGTAGATGCGGCCGCATCTCTTCAGGAACGGAATGGAGCGCAGGTTTTGACGGATCAATCATGCCAAGTGAACGGGCAATACCGTCTTCAGGGATGATCCACAGTTCGGGATATAGCTTCCCAGTTTCGAGCGAGATCGGGATGATCTGCAAAGCCCCGGTTTGGGGATTGTAATTGGCGGCAACGCTTTCGCGTCCATCTTCGGCACCTATGGCCGCCACCAGGATTTGCGGTTGTTGCGGCGCAGAAGTGACCTCTGGCTGACGCCATAACATAGTGGCGAGGACCAACATTATTGCAAAGGACGCTGCTGTCAGTCCTTGCCAGATGCGCACATTGCCACCGTTGTTATCCTGACGCGGCTTTTCCGAAATGGCAGCGTCGATCTTCGCCCAAAGCGCAGGCGATGGCGCTTCTTCTTCGATCACTTCCATTGCGAGCATCCGGTCATTCCATTTGGCATGCTCCGCCGCAAAATCAGGTTCACTCGCCATTCGAGCACGAGCTTGCGCCGCTTCCGCCTTATCGAGCAGGCCAAGGGCAAGTTCGCCCGCAGTGGCGATATCATCATCTGTCAGGCGCATCACTCGCTGCCTTCCAGGCAATGGCGCAGCTTTATCAGTGCGCGCCGGATCCTGCTTTTTATGGTCGGCAGGGGTGTGGATTCTGCAACGGCAAGATCCGCATAGGTACGTCCGTTCCAAAATGCCGCCCGGATGAAATTCGCATCCCGATCATCGAGCCGATCGATACAACGATCCATCACCTTGGCATCATCTTTTTCAGCAAGTCGCGCCTCGGCGTTGGGGGAGGTATCAGCGATGCCCAGCGCTTCATCCAGATCCACGGCCTTGCCTTTGTCGCGGGCCCGCAAGCGATCAATCGCCTTGTTGCGCGTGACCGCAACCAGCCAACTGATCGGGCTCGCCTTGTCACGATCGAACGCGGCGGCACGGTTCCAAATGGTCACATAGGCGTCTTGCAATGCTTCCTCGGCTTCATTCCGGTTGCCGAAGATACGAAGGCAAACACCAAAAAGTTTCGCTGACGTTCGACGATATAGAAATTCGAACGCTTTCCGATCGCCGATACCTACACGTGCGAGCGCATCGCTCAGCAATTCGCGTTCACGACTAGCGCGTGCGATGGCCATCTGGCTTGCGTCGGGTTGCGCATTCATGTCCCGAATATCGGCTCGAAAACATGACAGCGCAAAACGGGATTTGGCCGGTAGTCACTACCAGGTGCCGAAATCCCCCGGTGGCTGGCTGGTCCGGCCGGAGGCGCGGATTGGCCGGCGATGACCATAACGTCGGCGTTTGACCAGACGCAGGCAAGGCCAATCGCCATTATCCTTGCGTTCAACGAGCAGGAAGCCGTTGCGGCGGTAAGCGGCAACCACCGTTTGGGCTTGGGTGTTCAGCAACCCGGCAAGTATCAGGCTGCCCCCTTCGGCGACGACCGATGCAAAGCTGGGCGCAAGTTCAATCAAAGGTCCGGCAAGTATGTTGGCAATGAGCAAGTCATAGGGAGCGCGTGCACTTATCGCAGGATGATCGGTACCTGTGGCTACAAAGAGTGCCACCTGACCCTGTTTCCGTCCCAAAGGCACAGCATTTACGACTGCATTGTCGCGCGTCACATCAATGCTCACGGGATCGATGTCGGATGCTGTAACCGACGCCCGCGGCCACAGGTGCAAGGCGGCAAAGGCCAGTAAGCCGGTTCCAGTGCCAATATCGGCGATATGATGAAAGCGGTGGCCAGCCAAAGCCATACGATCAATCATGGCGAGGCAACCGCTGGTTGTTTCATGCCCGCCAGTGCCAAAGGCTTGGCCCGCTTCAATCAGGAATGTCTTAGCGTTCTTTGGAACTGCGCCTTTGTTGGTCGACGTGTGGACGTAGAACCGGCCTGCTTCGACCGGTGCAATGCTTTGCTGGCTGAGCGTCAGCCAATCGACGTCGGGCAGTTTTTCCAGCTGTGCTTTGGTGCCCAGCCGCTTTTCGAGCAAGGCAATGTCGTGTTTGCCCGGCTTGGCATTGAAATAAGCCTGGATTGACCATTTTGCATCGTTGAACGCTTCCAGCTCGTCCGCCACGAGCGTGGGCAGGTTTTCGAATTGTTCTAGCCAATCGTCTTCCTCATGCAGCGTTTCGGCCATGGCACGCGTGCAGGGCAGGGTGGCTTTCCAGTTCATTTGCCTACTTCTTTGGCTAGCCGATTTTCAAGCCGCGTCATCGCGCCTGCGGCATATTCGGAACATCCTGTCGAACTGACCAATGGTTCCTTGCCTGACAGTCTTTCAAAAAATGCGCTCGCAGACGGGTGCGGCGTGATCAAGATGTCGCAAGGCTTATAAGCTCCAATTTTCGCAATCGAACTGCGGAGCGGTGCAACATACTCCGGATGGTCAGTGAACCTGTAATCGTCAGCGGAGACGGCACTGATGCTGTCGGCAAATACGATCTGGCGGCAGGTCTTGCCTTCGCATGATTTCCACGTCCAGCTGGTTCCGCCGGGGGAATGACCGGGCGTTGCGATTGCGGCCAATGATTGCCGTCCGATCTTCAGGGTTTCGCCATCGCCGATCAATTGATCGACCTTCACGCCTTCGACCGGATCAAACAGCCCCTTTTGTGGATCGGAAGGGTGCACTGTGCCGGTTTCGAGTGCAACCTTTGCCTCGGCGCGCGCAACCATTTTCGCACCCGTAATCCGCTTCAGGCCCGCCAATCCGCCTGAATGATCAATATGTTCATGCGTGTTGAGAAGATAACGGACATCTTTTGGGTCAAAGCCCAGGTCACGAATATTTGCCTCGATTTCGGTTGCGGCTTCGGGAACCGCCCCATCGATCAGGAAATGACCTTGCGGAGTGGTAATCAGCAGCGAAACAATACCGCAGGTGCCAACCATGTAAGTGTTACCGAAAACATGCGCAGGCGGAGCGGGATCGCCCCAGCCGTCCCGACCTTCGCAGGCCTTTGCGATCGATTCGGATTTAGCCACCGGAGTAGCGGGGCTGGAACCGCCTGTGGTGCATCCCGACAATGCTGCTGCAATCAAAAAGTATGCAGCGACCGATTTAGCGGACATAGCTGGCGCCATTGATGTCGAGGACGGCTCCGGTCATAGATGGAGGTGCCTCCAATGCGCAGAAACGGACCAGACTGGCCACTTCCTCCGGCATGGCAACGCGCCCAAGCGGTATATCGGCGAGCAATTTGTCTCCACCACGACTGGCGAGATAATCTTCCGCCATTCCTGTCATTGTGAAACCGGGGCAAATCGCAAAAGCATAAATTTGCTGCGCCGCATAACCACGCGCGATGCTTTTGGTCATCGAGACCATTCCGCCCTTCGATGCGGCATAATGCCAATGTGCGGGGCTGTCGCCGCGATACGCAGCGCGGCTGGCGACATTGATGATCCGGCCTTCTTGGCCCAGCGCCTGCCAATGCAGGATAGCGAGCCTGCATAGCTGCGCAGACGCTGTCAGGTTGATGGCCATGGTGCGTTCCCAGCCATCGAGCCATTCAATATCGCTGCGATCAATCGGATTGGGTTCGAAAACACCGGCATTATTGACCAGCACATCGATCCTGCCGCCCATTTCCTGGAGTGCATTATGCCAGATGGCAGAGGGCACGGTAGGATCGCTTAAATCGCCATCGGCGCTGGAGGTCGCGTAAACCAGCACATTGTCGTCGCTGAGTTCGTCAACAATTGCTGCGCCGATACCGCGCGACCCACCGGTTACAAGAATATGTAAAGTCATGTCCGCTGCCTTCCACAGCGGACGATGAAATTCAACTATGCTTAGCGGTGGAGTGCTTTACCGGACCAGATTGGCTGCAAATTTTCCGGCATTGGCCTGCAACGCGGAAATCTTGCCCTCGACGTCTCCAAAACCGGCTTCAAGTTGAGCGATTTCCGAAACCACATTTTCGGTGTCGGAACGGATCGCTGCGATGGTGTTGGACATGAGGTCGGCCGCCAATGCGGTTTCATCGACCGAAGCCGTGATCATTGTGACGGTCTGCGCCTGTTCTTCCATCGCATGCCGGATGCGCTCGGCGCTGTGCTGCACATCCTCCACCGCAGTCTTGATCGCGACGTTCGATTCGACCGATGCCTTGGTGGCATTCTGGATTGCGGTAATCTTGCCGGCGATTTCATCGGTCGCTTCGGCGGTTTGGTTGGCCAGGCTTTTCACCTCCTGCGCAACAACTGCAAAACCGCGACCGGCATCACCTGCGCGGGCCGCCTCGATGGTGGCGTTGAGGGCGAGCAGATTGGTCTGCCCGGCAATATCGCGGATTAGGCCGAGTATCGATTCGATCGATTTGGATTGTTCAGACAAAGTGTCCGTTGCTTCGACCGCTTCCTGCGCCCGTTCGGTTGCGCGATTGGCAACATCGGCTGCGGTTTCGACCTCGGTTCGCGTATCTTCAATTGCGCGAATGAGGCCAGCGGCTGTCTGTGCGGCTTCACGCATTGCAACCGCGGATTGTTCGGATGCGGTTGCAACTTCAGATGCCTTGCTCAGCATTCCTTGCGCCACGGCCGTGCTCGCGGCGGCCTGTCGACGCAGGATATTCGCCTGTTCGGATATGTCGGCTGTGCTGGAAGCAATGTCGTTTTCGAACTGGTTGGTGAAGCCTTCTTTTTTCGTGTGCTCCACGATCCGCTGATAATGCACATAGCAGGCGGATGTGACGGCCAACTCCATCGAGGTGAAGTCATGAACGGTCTTGGTCAACCGGTCGCGCGTTGCAGCCGATCCGTCCAATTTCGCATCGAAAATGTCGAAATAGCGCAAGCTGGCGCGGGTCGATGCTGCAAGCAGGTGTCCCAGCGGTACGCGATCCTTGCATGCAGCGATGATCTGCGATTTCAGATATTCGCGCCATTCGCCGCTATGGATGTCGCGCATGCGGTTGCGAATATAGCCAGCGGTCGATTTGACCATTCGGTCGATATATTCTGGATCGCGCAGCTGGGCGGTCGATCCATATTTAGTCCAATATTCCCAATAATGGGCCGAGAATGATTCCATTTCGCTGTCGACAACAGCGAGCAAATCCCGGCATCTTTCCGCCATGCAGCCATCGAAATCGAACGCTTTGACAATTGTGTCAAATTCCGCCGATAGCGATTTTTCCATGTCTGACATTGAGAACCCCCGAAATCCGATCTTCGCGTTTACAATTTGGCAATGTGCGCATTCCTAACCGGGAATGGTTAATGCCGTCTTTCCCATGGCAGGGAAAATTCCGTATCCCATACCCTTGCGTAGTCGGTTCAAAGCGGTAAAGAGCGACGCAAACTCGAACAGGGAAGCTTAGCCAATGGCGCAAAATCCGAACCGGCCAATTTCGCCGCATTTGCAGATTTACCGTTGGGGTCCGCACATGGCGGTGTCCATTTTCCACCGGGCGACCGGTTTCGTGATGGCAACCGCAGGAATGCTGACGCTACTGTGGTGGCTCGCTTCGATTGCGGGTGGTCCGGAAAGTTATGCGACGTTCCAATCCTACGTCGTTTCGGGGGGCGAAGAAGCAACGGGAATGCAGGTTGCGATCAACTGGTTTTTCCGACTCCTTGCGCTTGGCGTAACCTACAGCTTTTTTCAGCATATGTTCTCCGGCATCCGTCACCTTTTGATGGATCTTGGCGCCGGTTATGAGCTGAAGACGGTACGCACCTGGTCGATCGCCGTTTATATCGCAGCACTGACCGCAACCGCATTGGTTGCGATGCTCGTCGCAGCACGTTTCATGGGGGCTTGAGATGGGTAACGGAACCAAATTAGGGCGCGTTCGCGGACTTGGCTCGGCCAAACATGGAGGCAAGCACTGGCTTGATCAACGGCTGACCGCTGTCGGAAACCTTTTGCTGACCACCTGGCTGGTCCTGTCGCTGTTGTGGCTTCCCAACTTCGATTATGAAACCGTCGCTGCCTGGCTTGCCCAGCCCTCGGTTGCGGTGCCGATGATCCTGATGCTGGCGAACATTTTCTGGCATGTCCGCCTCGGCCTGCAAGTGCTGATCGAAGACTATGTCCATGACGAGGGCAACAAATTTGCCACGCTTACCCTTTTGAACTTTTACGTAATTGGCGGCGCCGCATTCGGCATTTTCATGGTCGCCAAGCATGCCTTTACAGGAGCTCCCGCCTGATGTCCGAAGCTTACAAGATCATCGACCACACTTATGACGTCGTTGTCGTCGGGGCAGGGGGATCGGGCCTTCGCGCAACCATGGGCGCTGCTGAAGCCGGTCTCAAGACTGCATGCATCACCAAGGTATTTCCGACGCGTTCGCACACCGTAGCGGCACAAGGTGGCATCGCGGCATCGCTACAGAACAACTCGCCCGATCACTGGACCTGGCACATGTACGATACCGTAAAGGGATCGGACTGGTTGGGTGACCAGGACGCGATCGAATATATGGTGCGTGAAGCGCCCGCAGCGGTTTACGAATTGGAACATGCAGGCGTGCCCTTTAGCCGCAACCCCGATGGAACCATATACCAGCGTCCTTTTGGCGGACACATGCAAAATATGGGCGAGGGCCCGCCGGTGCAGCGCACTTGCGCCGCAGCCGACCGAACTGGCCACGCCATGCTGCACGCGCTCTACCAGCAGAGCCTGAAATATGATGCGGACTTCTTCATCGAATATTTCGCGCTCGATCTGATCATGGAAAATGGCGAATGCCGCGGCGTGATCGCACTTTGCTTGGACGATGGCAGCATCCATCGCTTCAAAAGTCAGTCGGTTGTTCTCGCAACGGGCGGCTATGGCCGTGCTTATTATAGCGCGACGTCGGCCCACACTTGCACCGGCGATGGCGGCGGCATGGTGCTGCGTGCAGGCCTTCCGCTGCAAGACCTTGAGTTCGTCCAGTTCCACCCGACCGGCATTTACGGCGCAGGCGTGCTCATCACCGAAGGTGCGCGCGGCGAGGGCGGTTACCTGACCAACAGCGAAGGCGAGCGTTTCATGGAGCGCTATGCTCCTTCGGCCAAGGACCTTGCGTCGCGCGATGTCGTCTCGCGTTCGATGGCGCTTGAAATCCGCGAAGGCCGTGGCGTTGGCCCGAACAAAGATCATATCTACCTGCACCTCGACCATATCGATCCCAAGGTGCTGGCGGAGCGTCTGCCGGGCATCACCGAAAGCGGCAAGATTTTTGCAGGTGTTGACCTGACCCGTCAGCCGCTGCCTGTCTGCCCGACGGTCCACTACAATATGGGCGGCATTCCGTGTAATTATCATGGCCAGGTCGTCACCAAAAAGGGTGATGATCCGGAAGTTGTGGTCCCCGGCCTCTATGCGGTTGGTGAAGCG
>JALREL010000134.1 GCA_023262005.1 Sphingorhabdus sp.
CCAATCCGCGTCGTACCGCCACCCATCAAGACAACGGGCTTGTGACCAGCCTGCTGCAAACGGCGCAGCATCATGATCTGAACGAGCGAGCCTACATGCAGCGACGGGGCGGTCGCATCAAATCCAATATAGGCCGGAACAATCTGCTTCGCAGCCAGGGCATCGAGCCCTTCGGCGTCGGTTAGCTGGTGGATATAGCCGCGACTATCGAGTAGGCGCAGGAGATCGGATTTAAACTGGCTCATGTCGGTCTCTGGATGAATTTGGGGGCCGCCTAGCATGGAGTTTCGCGCTTGGCCAAGCTTTCTATGAAATGTCACCCGGATACACCGGCAGAAGCGGTCCGGGATTTCACTGTCGAAGTTGAGCGCCGGCGCGACGATCAAGTCTGGATTCGCTACACTGTAGAAGTGCCGCTTGACGAATTGCAGCTGGACGAGACACTAAAGCCGGAACGCATGGATGGCCTCTGGAAAACAACATGCTTTGAAGCGTTCGTAAAACCCGAAGGAAGCGCAGGTTATTGCGAGTTCAATTTTGCACCTTCCGGCGCGTGGGCGGCTTATCGCTTTTCTGGATATCGCGAAGGCATGGATGACTTGCCGATGGCAAGCATTCCGGCGCTCACGAAAACCGTGAATGAAAGCCATTTTGTGCTCGAGGCCTTGTTCGCACTTGCTCCCGAACACTCCAGCACAGAAGTTCGCCTGGCTGTGACCGCCGTTATTGAAGAAGCGAATGGCACAAAGTCTTACTGGTCGCTCGCACACCCGCATGGTTCGCCCGATTTTCACCATCCCGATTGCTTTACGCTGTCACTTCCGGCACGAGCCGGGACATGATCAAATTCGGTATCGATCGGCTGCTCGCCGAAGCTGAACTACGCAAGGAACTGGCAGGAAAGCGCGTAGCATTGGTTGCCCATCCTGCTTCGGTGACCGCGGGACTTGAACATTCGCTCGACGCGTTGATTGCTAGTAGAGATATCAACATCACCGCCGCCTTCGGACCACAGCATGGGCTGAAGGGCGACAAGCAGGACAATATGGTGGAATCGCCCGATTTCACCGACCCAGTCTATAACATCCCGGTTTTCAGTCTTTACGGCGAAGTGCGCCGTCCAACCGGACAGATGATGTCGACTTTCGATGTCGTGCTGGTCGATCTTCAGGATCTGGGATGCCGAATCTACACCTTCATTACGACCTTGCTGTACATCCTTGAGGAAGCAGCAGCGCACGGCAAGGCAGTGTGGGTGCTCGATCGCCCCAACCCAGCCGGACGCCCGGTAGAGGGTCTGACCTTGCAGAAAGGCTGGGAGAGCTTTGTTGGCGCAGGTCCCATTCCGATGCGCCATGGGCTGACTTTGGGTGAGTTGGGCCATTGGTTCATCGACCACTTCAAACTCGACGTGGAATATCGCGTCATTGAAATGCAGGGCTATGACCCGGATGCAGCGCCCGGATTTGGCTGGCCGTTGGACCAGCGCATCTGGATTAATCCGAGCCCCAATGCCGCAAATCTCAACATGGCGCGCGCCTATGCAGGAACGGTCATGCTCGAAGGTGCTACATTGAGTGAGGGCAGGGGGACGACGCGCCCTCTCGAGGTTTTCGGTGCGCCGGATATTGATGCGCGCGCGGTGATGGCTGAAATGGAGCGGCTTGCGCCCAAATGGCTGCGTGGCTGCGCGTTGCGGGAAATCTGGTTTGAACCGACTTTTCACAAGCATGTCGGAACGATGTGCCACGGCGTGCATATTCATGCTGAAGGTGGATTCTACAATCATCAGGATTTCAAACCGTGGCGTTTGCAGGCGCTGGCCTTCAAGGCAATACGACGCCTTTACCCCGATTATCCGATCTGGCGCGGCACCGATTTCAAGTATGAGTATACCAATGATGTACTCGCTATCGACGTGATTAATGGCGGGCCGGGGCTGCGCGAATGGGTGGAAGATGCCGCAGCGATGCCATCGGACCTTGACGCCTTGGCAAAGGCAGACGAAGAACGTTGGGAGGAGGAGAGGCGTCGCTATCTCCTCTATTGAGGAGAGCCAAATCAATGTCCGAGCCAGCAAAGGCCGAAACTTCAAAGTCGCCCAATTCGTTGAGACTCACGCTTTGGGTTTTGCTGATTGTTTACATCTTCAATTTTCTGGATCGCCAGATCGTCAACATTCTGGCGGAGCCCATCAGCCGGGATCTTGGTCTTAGCGATACACAGATTGGCCTGATGACAGGTATCGCCTTTGCGGCGTTCTATACCTTTCTCGGAATTCCGATCGCGCGTTATGCGGATCGACCCAAGACCAATCGCGTCGGACTGATTTCGATATCTTTGGTTGTCTGGTCGGGGATGACTGCGCTGTGCGGCATGGCGCAAAACTTTGTCCAGTTGTTGTTGGCGCGCATCGGGGTCGGCGTAGGTGAAGCAGGTTGTACCCCGGCTGCACACTCGTTGATCGCGGATCTTGCACCCCCCGAAAAACGGGCTTCGGCAATTTCCTTCTATTCGCTCGGTATTCCGATCGGCTCGCTGTTGGGGATGCTGATTGGCGGGCTCGTCGCCGATGCCTATGGCTGGCGTGCGGCGTTCCTCGTGGCAGGCTTGCCGGGTATTGCGCTCGCCTTGGTGGTGTTCCTAGTTCTTCGCGATCCACGTATTTCAGCGCAGATGCAAGCAGTGCAGCCCAAGCCTGCCATTTCGACGGCAGAGGCTTTCAAGGAAATTCTGGCATCGCGCGCCTTCATCATGCTCGCCATCGGCGGAGCAATGGCCGCGTTCCTCAGCTATGGCAAAGCAACCTGGACAACCATTTTCTTCCAACGGACACACGAGCTTTCGCCAGGTGAAGTTGGCTTCTGGTTCGGTATTGGCGGCGGCATAGCCGGCATAATCGGAACATGGGCCGGCGGTTGGTTTGCCGATAAATATGGCAAGGAAAATCGCCGCCATGTTTTGACCGCGCCTGCTGTTGGCATGCTGATCGCCATTCCAATCGCCATCAGCGCCTATTGGGTCGAAAACTGGTGGTATGCGCTCATCCTGATCATGACGCCCACATTCCTCAATTCGATGTATGTTGGCCCTGCATATAGCTGCGCCCAAGGCCTCGTGCCGCTACGGGCGCGTGCAATGGCCTCTGCGGTACTGCTATTCGCACAGAATCTGATTGGGCTTGGCCTTGGGCCTTTGTTCTTCGGGATGTTGTCTGACGGTATCAAGCCGATTGCCGGAGACGACAGCGTACGCTGGGTGCTGTACGGGGCAGCGCTGCTAGGCGTAATTCCAGCATTCTTCTTCTGGCGTGCGAGCCTTCACCTCAACCGGGAGCTAGACCAGAAAGGCTGAGCGTATCAGCCGTTCTTGCGAACGAGTTCCCGCATTGCATCGTCAAGCCCTTCAAGGGTCAACGGATACATGCGATCCTTGACCAGTTCCTTGATGATCTTGGTCGATTGCGAATAGTTCCAATGCGCCTCAGGTGTCGGGTTCAACCACACCGTGGCCGGATAGGTATTGACCATGCGTTGCATCCACACGGCCCCGGCTTCCTCATTGAAATGCTCGACTGAACCACCCGGATGGGTAATTTCATAGGGGCTCATCGCCGCATCGCCGACAAAGATCAGCTTATAATCATGCGGGAATTTGTGCAGCACTTCCCACAAAGGCGTGCGTTCGGCGAAGCGGCGCCGGTTGTCTTTCCATACGCCCTCATAAACGCAGTTGTGGAAGTAGAAGAATTCGAG
>JALREL010000070.1 GCA_023262005.1 Sphingorhabdus sp.
AGATTTCGGCGACGTCGCGAACGATTGCCATGCCCAGACCTGTCCCGGGCTTGCCGCTATCCAAGCGGACACCACGATCGAAGATGCGGGCACGGTCCTTTTCAGGGATACCCCGGCCATCGTCCTCGATAATGATCGCCACCATCTCACCCTGGTCCTCAACCGTCACAAACACACTGCCCCCGCCATATTTGGCAGCATTCTCGACCAGGTTGCCGATCATTTCATCGAGATCCTGCCGCTCGACGCGCACCGCTACTTCCTTGTTGCCTGCCATGTCGAGGCGGACGTGGCGATAGAGGCGGCCGACTGCGCGTTCGACCGACTCAAGGCTCTGCCAGACCTCTGCCCGGCTGTGGCTGTGCCCCCTGCGGCCCACGGCACGCGCGCGGGCAAGGTGGTGATCGACCTGCCGCCGCATGGTGGTTGCCTCGCGTATGACCGTCTCTGCCAAGTCGGGCGCCTGTGCGGTTGCGCTGTTCATAATCACGGTCAGCGGTGTTTTCAGAGCGTGGGCCAAATTTCCGGCATGGCGCCTGGCCTCTTCAGCCTGTTTCTCATTATGATCGAGCAAGGCATTGAGTTCATTGACCATTGGCATAACTTCATCAGGAAGCGCTTCCTGGATGCGACGCTGCTTCCCGCTCCGCATCGCGGCAATTTCTCGCCGAACGTCGCGCAGCGGCCACAGCCCGTAAAAAGTCTGGAGCGCGGCCATGATGATGAGGCCGAAGGCGAGCACGGCAAAGGCAGTCGCCAACACGGTGCGTAATTCAGTGATCTGCGCGTCCAGACTTTCACGGCTTTGCGCGACCATGAAAATCCATCGCGTTTGGCTGTCGGGAAGAACAATCGCGCGCTCGACAATGCGCAGCGGCTCACCGGCAAATTCACTGCTGTTGCGGAAATGCGGTTCGGAATCGGTGTGGCTGAAATCGACGCGCAATGTTCGATCCCACAGCGAGCGCGAGGGGAACGGCATCTTGTTCCGGCCGCTGATCTGCCAATAAAGACCGCTATTAGGCTCTAGGAATCGCTGGTCGCCCAAGGGCCGGTTGAGGCGCACCTCGCCATCAGGCCCGATTTCGGACGAAGCGATCATTGCCGTCAGGACATACTCCATCTGGTCGTCGAAATTGTCTGACACCGCGTTGACGAGCACGCGGTCGAGCGCCAGCCCGCCTGCAATTAACAGCAGGGTGATCCAGCCTGCAGCGATGATGATCATGCGCCGGCTCAACGAACCGGTGCCGCGTGCGGGCTTTTCTGTTGTCGTTACCGGAGCAACCTGGCCCGCCTCATCCGCCATGGTTTCAGCCGCGCGGTTCTTCCAGGCTATAGCCAAGGCCGCGAATGGTTGAGATTACATCCTGACCCAATTTTTTGCGGATACGGGTAACAAACACCTCGATAGTGTTCGAATCGCGGTCGAAATCCTGGTCGTAGATATGCTCGATCAGTTCGGTGCGGCTGACGACCTTGCCCTTGTGGTGCATCAGGTAAGACAGTAGCTTATATTCCTGTGCGGTCAGCTTCACCGGTTCGCCATTGAGCGTCACCCGGCCCGACCGCGTATCCAACCGTACATCGCCTGCGGTGAGTTCGGATGAGGCATTGCCCGAAGCGCGGCGGATCAACGCGCGCAACCGGGCAATCAGCTCTTCGGTCTGGAAGGGTTTGGCAAGATAGTCATCCGCTCCGGCATCAAGCCCGGCCACCTTGTCTGACCAGCTATCGCGCGCTGTCAGCACCAGTACGGGGAATTTGCGTCCTTCGCGCCGCCAGCGGTCGAGCACCGTCAGTCCGTCAATCTCCGGCAGGCCGAGATCGAGGATGACGGCATCATAATTTTCGGTGGAGCCCATGAAATGGCCGTCTTCGCCATCGGTCGAGAGATCGACGGCATAACCGGCACCCTCAAGCGTCGATTTCAGCTGCTGGCCCAGCGTCGGTTCGTCTTCCACGATCAGGATGCGCATTTGGCTTCCTTGCTCCCTATGGTTATGGTGAATTTATGAGAGATAACAGATTGAACGGCAGGCGCAAAGCAAAGCCGGTATCTCAATCGGTTGGCCGTCAACGCTGGCGAAGTACGCTGCCCGATCGGGCATCCACATCGACAAAGATTACGCGCCCGGAATCGATAAATTTCAGGCGATAGACTTGCGCATTGCCATCATATTCGGGGCCGAGATATTCCATGCCGCGCATCCGCGGCACCACGCGCCCTTCGATTTCACGTAGAGAAAGCACCTTGCCCGAATTCATCTGCTCACGCGCTTTGCCCTGGTCATCTCCCTTGCGGGCATGGACAGGTGCAGAAACGCTGGCAGTACCCAGCGCGGCGGCGAGAAGGAGCAGGACGGCTTTTTTCATGCGAACCCGAATAATTGCGGCGCATTGAACCGAGACTGAACGGCGCGTCAAGGATTTGGTAAGCATGATACCGTCCCGCAGCGCGATTATTTGACCATTTCGAACGTGAAATTCATCGTCGAACCAATACGGATCTGCCCCGGCGCGATGGGTGTTGCCTTGCCTGCTGCATCGGCTGCGCGCATTTCAATCATCGGCATCGGATAGCCGGGCTCACCCGATTGTTCTTCGACGCGCAGGACCCGAACATTAGCATAGCCTGCCTTGCGGGCAATTGCCTCGGCACGGCGCACCGCGCTGTTCCATGTCTTGTCGCGCGCTGCTTCACGCAGTTTGCTATCATCATCGACCGAGAACATCGGACCATTGAAATTGGTTGCCCCGTCGCTCGCCAAAGCATCGAGGAACTGCGGTAATTTCTTCAAATCTCGCAGCTTGGCCGAAACCGAATTGCTGGCGATGAAACCGCGGAACACCTGCCGGCCATCGGCATAGTCAAATTGCTGGTTCAGCGATATCTGGGTCGTCTGGATATCCTTGTCGGCAATTCCCAGCTTTTTGAGGCGCGCGATCACTGCCGACATCTGGGTGTTGTTCTGGCGAATTGCCTCGTTTGCGGTTGGGGCAAGCGTCTGGACACCGGTTGAAAATGTCGCTACGTCAGGCGTGGTTTCGACATATTCGGTAACCGAAAGGTCGATCACCGGATTGGTCGCTATGATACTGACTTCGGTTGCAACGGCCGGGGTCGCCAGACTGCCGGTTGCGAAAAGCGCGGCGATGATAAGCTTGCGCATAAAAACTCCTTCTTGCGATCAGATCGCGGAGTTGCGCGCAAACTCGATATAGGTTTCGCGCAATTTCCGCGTGATAGGACCGCATTTGCCATCGCCAAGCTGAACGCCATCTATACGGGTCACCGGAAGCACGAATGCCGATGCCGCCGTCACCATGGCTTCGGCCGCATCTTTCGCCTCTTCGACTGTGAAGGCTCGAGTTTCAATCTCCACGGCCCCTTGCCGGGCCAATTCCAACACCGACGCCTGGGTGATGCCGTGCAGGATGCTGCTATCGAGCGGATGGGTGACGAGTTTTCCCTGTTTGGTGACGATATGCGCGTTTTGTGATGTGCCCTCGGTGACGAAGCCATCACGCACCAGCCATGCATCGTCGGCACCGTACGCCTTTGCCTCAGCCTTCATCAGTGATGCATAAAGCAGCTGCGTCGTCTTCACATGCGCCATCTGCCAACGCCGATCTGGCAGCGTAACCACCGAAAGACCGGATTCAGCTTGCGGCCGATCGACCAATGATGCCTTTTGGGTGAAACCGACAATGGTTGGCTGCAAATCGCCTGCGGGAAACAGGAAATCGCGATCGCCGGGATTGCCTCGGGTCACCTCGAAATAGATCATACCCTCGACAAGGTCGTTGCGCGCCACAAGTTCACGACACATGCTGAGCAAGGCTTCGCGTGTGGGCGGGTGCGGCATCTTCAATTCGGCCATCGACCGGTGGAGCCGGACGACATGCCCCTCAAAATCGATCAGCTTCGCATCGATGACCGAAACCACCTCATAAACTGCATCGGCAAAGAGGAAGCCCCGGTCAAAGACCGACACCTTTGCTTCGGATTCGGGAATATATTGGCCGTTAAGATAGACTGTGCGCATTCGCGGGCTTTGCGCCAGCGCTTGCATCGCGTCAACCTTCCCCCTATCCGCGCCTCCACCATGTCAGCTCCTCCCATCCTCTCCTATGAAGGTCTTTCCCTGCAACAAGGCGCAGGATGGCTGTTCAGCGACATCGACCTGTTCATTGGACCGCGCGATCGGCTTGCGCTGATCGGGCGCAATGGCGCGGGCAAGACCACGCTGATGAAGCTGATTGCAGGGAGTATCGAACCGGATCGCGGCAAGCGTACGGTCGTTCCCGGCACCAATATCGTAATGCTTGAACAGGACCCTGATTTTGCGCCTTTCGACAAGTTGATCGACTATTGCCTGTCCGGCGAACGGGCACCGCCCGAGCATGAAATTCGCGCGATCGCCGACCAACTGGGTATCGACCTTGATCGGGAAGCAAAGACCGCATCAGGCGGCGAACGCCGTCGTGCTGCCATATGCAGGGCACTCGCCAGCGAACCCGACTTGCTGTTGCTCGATGAGCCGACCAACCACCTCGATCTTGGGGCGATCGAATGGCTTGAGGACTGGCTGACCCGCTACAAGGGCGCCTTTATGGTCATCAGCCACGACCGAACCTTTCTGACCCGGTTGACGCGCCAGACGCTGTGGCTCGACCGGGGAAGCCTGCGCCGTAACGAAATCGGCTTTGGCGGCTATGAGGCGTGGATGGAGGCAGTCTATGCCGAAGAAGCGCGTGCTGCCGAGCGCCTCGACCGTGGCTCGCTCCACCGCGAGGCCCAGCCGGAGGCGCTCGGCCTCGGCGAGGTTCCGCAGCGCGCGCGGCAATCGGGCGTCGACGTCCTCTGGAGCCACGACATCGTAGCAGTCCACGTCGTTCGCGCGGCCAAGGGCGATCACCCGCGGACCGAGGTGCGCACCCGACGCGCGGCCAAGGTCGACCACGACGATCCGGCCCACGAGGTCCGCCGGCGTGAAGTCGGTCGGACTCGGCTCCCACTCGAGGCCTGCCATGCGCGCCGCGCGCTCGACGGCGGCGGCCATGGCCGAATCCGACGGCAGCAGGGTCACCGCGAGTGAGGAGGGCGCGTCGCGCAGGTCAAAGACCGCACAGTCACGGGTCTGGATGGCCGCACCACGCGGACGCTGGGCTACCAAACCAGCCAG